>NZ_BCBG01000105.1:0-6313 GCF_001320485.1 Pseudomonas sp. NBRC 111130 | reverse complement strand
GCTGGATCAGGTCGGTCATGGCAGTGCCTTTGTTATTGTCAGGGTGGCCGAGTATAAACAGCCTTTCGCGACCGAGGCGAGTTGCTATACAGTCGTTCAACTATTCGACCCACGAGAGCCCCCGATGACCCAGGAAGCCCGCTTCAGCCGCATGCTGCCCGAACTGCGCAAGGCCAATCTGGTCGAGGCCACCCTGGCCTGCCTGAAGCGCCATGGTTTCCAGGGCGCATCGATCCGCAAGATCTGCGCCGAAGCCGGTGTCTCGGTAGGCCTGATCAGCCACCATTATTCGGGCAAGGACGAGCTGGTCGCCGAAGCCTACATGGCGGTCACCGGCCGGGTCATGCACCTGCTGCGCGAGGCCATGGCCCAGGCCGCGCCCAACGCCCGCGAGCGGTTGTCGGCCTTCTTCCGTGGCTCGTTCAGCGCCGAACTGCTCGACCCGCAGCTGCTCGATGCGTGGCTGGCGTTCTGGGGCGCGGTGAAGACCGCCGAGGCGATCAACCAGGTGCACGACCACTCCTATGGCGAATACCGCCGCGAACTGGGCACGCTGCTTGCCGAACTTGCGCGGGAGGAGGGCTGGCAACACTTCGATGCCGACCTCGCGGCCATCAGCCTCAGCGCCTTGCTCGATGGCCTGTGGCTGGAGTCCGGGCTGAACCCGGGCACCTTTACCCCGGCCCAGGGCGTGCAGATCTGCGAGGCCTGGGTCGATGGCTTGCAGGCCGGCGGTCGGCAACGCTTCAGTACCGCCACCGAGGGCTGTTGATCGACCGTTCAGCAATCGCTAGTCTTGGCTCACTCTAATAAAAATATCGCCTTCGGGCACTTCAGGACTAACCGCAATGACCTCTCAGGTACTGGTCGTCGATGACGATCCGCTGATTCGTGACTTGCTCCAGGCTTACCTGTCCCAGGAGGGCTATACCGTCCACTGTGCCGCTACGGCGGAACAGGCCGAAACGCTGCTGAGCGAGCAGCCGGTGGAACTGGTGATGCTCGACATCCGCCTGCCCGGCAAGGACGGCCTGACCCTGACCCGTGAACTGCGGGTGCGTTCGGAAGTGGGGATCATCCTGATCACCGGGCGCAACGACGAGATCGACCGCATCGTTGGCCTGGAATGCGGCGCTGACGATTATGTCAGCAAACCGCTCAACCCTCGCGAACTGGTATCCCGCGCCAAGAACCTGATCCGTCGCGTGCGCCACGCCCAAGGCGCGCGGCCAGCCAGCGTGGCTAGCGTCACCCTCAAACAGTTCGGCGACTGGTCGCTGGACTGCGACCGCCGCCGCCTGATCGATGCGCAGGGCGGCGAAACCCTGTTGACCCACGGCGAGTTCCAGCTGCTCAGCGTGTTCTTGCGCAACAGCGGCCATACCCTGAGCCGCGACCAGCTGATGGACCAGATCCGCAACCGTGAATGGGTGCCCAACGACCGTTCCATCGACGTGCTGGTCGGCCGCCTGCGGCGCAAGCTGCACGACGACCCCGCCGAGCCTGAACTGATCATCACCATCCACGGCGCCGGTTACCTGTTCACCGCCAGCGTGGCCGCGTGAGCCCGTTCCTGTTCGGCCTGCTGGCGCTGTTGGCCAGTGCTGCGCTGCAGGCCGCCGACAGCGTGCGCTATTGCGATTACCCGGTTTACCCACCGGTGTCCTGGAGCGATGGCAAACAGCCGCGCGGGCTGGCCCCCACGGTGGTGCGCGAGCTGTTCGGGCGGCTGGGCTATCGGGTCGAGATGGTGGTGTTGGGCAACTGGCAACGCTGCCTGCTCGACGCTGCCGAAGGGCGGGTGGATGTGGTGCTGGCCTACGCCTCGGAGCAGCGTGCCAAGTCGATGCGCTTTTCCCAGGTGCCGGTGCTGCGCGAGGAGGTGGCGGTGTTCGCCAACCGGCAGCATCCGCTGCAGTTCGACCAGCTCGAAGACCTGGCCAGATACCGCGGCGGGCTATTGTTCGGCGAAAGCTATGGCCAGGCATTCGACCGCTTCGTGGCGCAGCACCAGAACATCGAATGGGTTTCGGACAGCGGGCAGAACTTCGGCAAGCTGATTCGCGGGCGTATCGACTTTGTGGTCCAGGAGCGGCGTACCGGCCAGCTGTTCGTCGAGCACCTGGCAGGGGCCCAGGACATCGTTGCGCTGCCACCGGCACTGAGCGTCGACTACCTGCGCGTGGCGGTGTCGCGCCACTCGCCGCTGAGCGAGCGGATGGGCGACATCGACGCGCAACTGCAGAAGATGGTTGACGCCGGCGAACTGGAGCGCTGGCTGCATGAAAGCGAAGTCACCTACCGCGACATGGTCAACCAGCCATGAACCGCCTGCAACCGGGGGGCCTGCTGCGGCGGCTGTTGCTGTTCATCCTGCTGTTCAGCCTGTGCTTCACGGTGCTGGCCAGCAGCGTGCAGCTGTATTTCGAGTACCGCCGTGAGATGCGCGAGATCGATGCGCGCATGGCGTTGATCCGTGCCGGCTACCTGGCCAGCCTGGAGCGCAGCCTGTGGGACCTGAACCAGGAGCAGCTGAACGTGCAGTTGCGTGGGCTGGTGGATTTTTCCGATGTGGCGCGGGTGCGCCTGAGCAGCGCCGACTTCAGCTTGCAGCAGGGCGAGCCGAGCCCGCAGGGGCCGTTGCGGATCGAGCGTTTTGCCTTGGACTATCAGCCGCCTTCAGGGCCTGCGCGCCATTTGGGTGAGCTGGAAGTGAGCACTGACCTGGGCGCTGTGCACCGCCGGCTGTTCGCTACCGGCCTGACCAGCCTGTTGTGGATGAGCGTGTTCCTCTGCGGGCTGGCCCTGGCACTGTCGGGTTTGTTCTATCGCCTGGTCACCCGTCACCTGCAGGTCATGGCCGACTTCGCCCGGCGCATCGGTGCCGGGCAATGGCACGAGCCCCTGCGCCTGAACAAGCGCCGTTCACCCCATACCGACGAAATCGACAGCGTGGCCCTGGCCCTGGACGACATGCGCCGGGCCATCCTCAGAGACAGCGAACGCCGCGAAACCGACCGGCTGGCCTTGCAGGACAAGCGTGACGAGTTGCAGAAGCAGGTCGAGCGGCGCACGGCGAGCCTGATGCGTGCCAAGGACGATGCCGAGGCAGCCAACCTGGCCAAGTCGCGCTTCCTCGCTACCATGAGCCATGAACTGCGCACGCCGCTCAACGGCATTCTCGGCATGGCCGAGCTGCTGCGTGGCGCCGGCCTCGCGGCGCCCGACCGGCAACGCCTGGAGGCACTGTACAAGGCCGGTGACGGGCTGCTGAGCATCCTCAACGAGGTGCTGTATTTTGCCCGCCTGGAAGAAGGCGAAAGCCGTCCCGAGGCGGTGGATTTCTCCCTGCGCCAGTTGTGCGCCGAGGTCGTGACCTTGCTCGAACCCCGTGCGCTGGCCAACGACAGCCTGGTGCTGTGCCGCATCGACCCGCAACTGGCGGCGTACCAGCACGGCGCCGAGCAGTACCTGCGCCAAGTCCTGAGCAACCTGCTGGCCAATGCCATCAAGTTCACCGAGGGCGGCGAGATCCTGGTCGAAGTCCAGGTGATGCAGGGGCAACCCGGGCGGCAGCGCCTGCGCCTGAGTGTCACCGACGACGGCATCGGTATCTGCGAGGCGATGCAGCCGAAGATCTTCGAGCGTTTCGTCCAGGCCAGCGAGGCGGTTGCCCGGCGCTATGGCGGCACCGGCCTGGGGTTGGCGATCAGCAAGCACCTGGTCGAGCAGATGGCCGGGCAGATCGGCGTGCGCAGCCGCGAGGGGGAGGGCAGCTGCTTCTGGCTGGAGGTGGAGCTCGAGACGGCGCAGGCGCCCCAAGCCATGGCGGCGGCCGCTGCCGGCGCGGCGCCACTGGACATCCTGGTAGTGGAAGACGTGGCCTTGAACCGTGAGGTGGTCAGCGGGCTGCTGGCGCGTGACGGGCACAAGGTCTGGCTGGCGGAGGATGCCGAACAGGGTTTGCAACTGTGTGCACGGCAGCGCTTCGACGTGCTTCTGCTGGATGTGCACCTGCCAGGCATCAGCGGCGTGGAGCTGTGCCGGCAGCTGCGTGCCGGCGCCACGCCCAACCGCGAAACGCGCATCCTGGCGCTGACCGCCAGCGTCCAGCCGGGGTTGGTGCGGGCCTACCTGGATGCCGGCATGCAGGGGGTGCTGGGCAAGCCGCTGAAGCTGGCCAGCCTGCGCCAAGCCCTGGCGGGGCAATGCCAGGAGGCGGCGCCGGCAACCTCCGTCTGGCTTGACCAGGGGTTGCTGAGCATGCACCGCACGCTGCTTGGCGAGCAGAAGCTGCAAGGCTTGCTGGCCGGCTTGCAGGACAGCCTGGCGCAACAGCGCATGCCCTTGCTCGAAGCGGCCGAGGCGGGGGACTGCACCGAGGTGACCCACCTGGCCCATCGGCTGGCCGGCAGCAGCGATTCCATGGGCCTGTGCGGCCTGGCGGTGACCTTGCGCGAACTGGAAGCGCGTGCCCTGGCCCGTGACAAGGCGGGGGTACGGGCCATGGGGGCGTTGCTGGGCGAACAATTGCAGCGTGCCGAAGACACCCTCGCCGCGTTGCTGGCCGCCTGAGCGACAAAATCCTTACGACTTTTTACATCTTTGATCTTTACGATCAACCGGGCCTTACATCGCCTTCCAATAATCGGACTCAACCGCTGCACACGCGGTCTTCGACGCTTATTGGAGATAATAATAATGAAAGGCCGTAAAGCTGAAGGTATTCACCTCACGCGGGCATTGAAGAGCCGGCACATCTTCATGCTCTCGCTGGGTGGCGTGATCGGTACCGGGCTGTTCATGGGCTCGGGGGTGACCATCAACCAGGGCGGGCCAGTGGGCGCGATCCTGGCCTACCTGGTCGCCGGTTTCCTGATGTACCTGGTGATGGTCTGCCTGGGTGAACTGTCGGTGCAGATGCCGGTGTCCGGTTCGTTCCAGGCCCATGCGACGAAATTCATCGGCCCGGCCACCGGTTTCATGATTGGCTGGGTGTACTGGATGAGCTGGGCGACCACCGTGGGCCTCGAGTTCACTGCCGCAGGCATGCTGATGACGCGCTGGTTCCCGGAAGTGCCGATCTGGTACTGGTCGGCGCTGTTCGTTGCCGTGCTGTTCGGCATCAACGCTTTGGCCACCCGCGCCTTCGGCGAGGCGGAATACTGGTTCTCGGGGATCAAGGTGGCGGCGATCCTCGGCTTCATCATCGTCGGTGTGCTGGTGATCTTCGGTGGCATTTCGCTGAACAGCGGGGCGCCGGCGCCGATGATGAGCAACCTGATCGGCGATTCGCTGTTCCCCAACGGCCTGTCAGCGGTGTTCGCGGTGATGATGACCGTGGTCTACGCCTTCCAGGGCTGCGAGATCATGGGGGTGGCGGCGGGCGAGACCGACCAGCCGGACAAGAGCATCCCGCGGGCCGTGCGCAACGTGGTGTTCCGCGTGCTGATCTTCTACGTGCTGGCGATCGTGGTGCTGTCGGCGATCGTGCCGTGGCAGCAGGCCGGGCTGATGGAAAGCCCGTTCGTGCAGGTGTTCGACATGGTCGGCATTCCTTACGCCGCAGACCTGATGAACTTCGTCATCCTCACCGCGATCCTGTCGGTGGGCAACTCCGGCCTGTATGCCTCCACCCGCATCCTCTGGGCGATGTCCAAGACCGGCATGGCACCGCGCAGCCTGTCGCCGCTGAGCAGCCGTGGCGTACCACTGCGCGCCTTGTTCATCACCCTGTGCTTTGCGCTGGTGTCGCTGATGACCAGCTTCATTGCCGCAGACACCCTGTTCATGGTGCTGATGGCGGTGAGCGGCATGTCTGGCACGGTGACCTGGATCGTCATTGCCCTGGCGCAGTACCGCTTCCGCAAGCAGTTCCTGAGCGAAGGTGGCCAGCTGAGCGATCTCAAGTATCGCGCGCCGCTGTACCCGCTGGTACCGTTGCTGTGCATCACCCTGTGCAGTTCGCTGTTCGTGTTCCTGGCCATGGATGAGACGCAGCGGCCTTCGTTGTATTGGGGCTTTGGCTTTATTGCGCTGTGTTATGCGGCTTACTTCCTGGTGCAGCGCAAGCGTCATGGCGTGGGGGTGGAAGTGCCGGTGGCGTGAGACGGGTTTGGTGGTGCATGGTGGGGGATTGGGTGAGGGCTGACAGGCGCATGGCGGGGGATTGGGTGAGGGCTGACAGGTGCTCGCCGGGGTTTTTGCAGGGCCTGTGAGATCGAGCGCCGCCCGCGCGGCGCATCGCGGGCAAGCCCGCTCCCACATCTGTTTCGGGCCAATCTCTCCTGTGAAGCCAACAGGGACCGCCTTG
>NZ_BCBG01000104.1:0-189779 GCF_001320485.1 Pseudomonas sp. NBRC 111130 | reverse complement strand
TCGATCTTCAGTCATGCACCAAGGCGGATCCTGTTGGCGGGACAGGAGTAACTGGCCCGAAACAAATGTGGGAGCGGGCTTGCCCGCGATGCGCCGCGCGGGCGGCGCTCGATCTCACAGGCGCTGAAGATCATGTGGCAAGCCCCTGTCAGCCCTCACCCAATCCCCCGCCATGCACCTGATGCCCACCACTTGTTCGAAGTTGTAACACCGTTGCAACCGCAATTGCCTCCTTGTTGAACACTCGTTTAGCATGAGCCTCACCTCCCACAGCAATCACAATAATCCGAGGCCCGTCATGACCGCTCCGTCGTCCCTAATCACCCAGGTTGAAGCCGGCGTTGCCTGGATCACCCTGAACCGCCCCGAGCAGCGCAATGCGCTGGACATCCCCACCCTGAAGAAGCTGCACGCCACCCTCGAGGCGTACAACCTCGACCCGGCCGTACGCGTGGTGGTGCTGACCGGCACTGGCCGCAGCTTCTGCGCCGGTGCCGACCTCGCCGAATGGGCCGAGGCCGAGGCCCGTGGTGCACTGGAAACCTACGGCTGGACCGAAACCGCCCACGCCCTGATGCACTGCCTGCACACCTTGGACAAGCCCACCATCGCTGCCATCAACGGCACCGCCGTCGGTGCCGGCATGGACCTGTCGCTGTGCTGCGACCTGCGCCTGGCGGCCCAGTCGGCCCGTTTCAAGGCTGGCTACACCAGCATGGCCTACTCGCCGGATGCCGGCGCCAGCTGGCACCTGCCACGGCTGATCGGCAGCGAACAGGCCAAGCGCCTGCTGTTCCTCGACGAACTGTGGGGCGCCGAACGCGCCCTGGCGGCCGGCCTGGTCGGCGAAGTCGTCGCCGACGACCAGCTGCCCGCCGTCGCCGCCGAACTGGCGGCGCGCCTGGCCCAGGGGCCGACCTTCGCCTACGCCCAGACCAAACGCCTGCTGCGCGACGGCGCCTCGCGCGGCCTGTCCGAGCAGCTCACTGCCGAACTGGCTGCCGGCCTGCTTTGCGGGCGCAGCGCCGACGGTGCCGAAGCCTTGCGCGCAGTCACGGAAAAACGCGCACCACGCTTCAGCGGCAAATAAGCACGCTCTCTTTCCCCGGTTACCAGGAACAGGCCATGAATTTCCAACTGACCCAAGAACAAGAAATGTTGGTGGATGCCGTACGCAGCTTCGTGACCAAGGAGCTGTTGCCCCATGAAGAAGCCGTGGACCGTGCCGACCAAGTGTCGCCGGAACTGGCTGCGCAGATCCGTGGCAAGGCCATCGCCGCCGGCTTCTACGCCTTCAACATGCCGGAGGAAGTCGGTGGCGGCGGCCTCGACTACCTGTCCCAGGCCCTGATCGAGCGTGAGCTGTCGAAGGTCTCCTGGGCACTGCACGTGTTCGTCGCCCGGCCGTCGAAGATCCTCATGGCCTGCACCGGCCAGCAGGTCGAGGACTACCTGCTGCCGTGTATCCGTGGCGAGAAGACCGACTGCTTCGCCCTGACCGAACCGGGCGCCGGCTCCGACGCCAACTCGATCAAGACCCGCGCCGTGCGCGAGGGCGACGACTTCGTGATCAACGGCAGCAAGCATTTCATCAGCCATGCCGGCCACGCTGATTTCGCCATCGTCTTCGCCGTCACTGACACCTACGAACACAACGGCCGCAAGCGCAACGCCGTCACCGCCTTCCTGGTCGACCGCGGTACCCCGGGCATGACCATCCGCCGTGGCCCGAAATGCGTGAGCAACCGTGGCTACCACACCTACGAACTGTTCTTCGACGACTGCAAGGTCCCGGCCGCCAAGGTGCTCGGCGAAGTCGGCAAGGGCTGGGAGGTGGCCAATGCCTGGCTGACCGCAGGCCGGGTCATGGTCGCCGCCAACTGCGTCGGCCAGGCCCAGCGTGCACTTGACGTGTCACTGCAATGGGCGGCCGACCGCAAGCAGTTCGGCCAGCCGATCGGCACTTACCAGGGCGTGTCGTTCAAGCTCGCCGACATGGCCACGCAGATCCGCGCCGCCGAACTGCTGACCCTGCACACCGCCTGGAAGATGGACCAGGGCAGCATGACCGATGGCGAGGCCGGCATGGCCAAGCTGTTCGCCAGCGAAGTGCTCGGCAAGGTCGCCGACGAAGCGGTACAGATCTACGGCGGCATGGGCCTGATGGACGAAGGGCCGGTCGAGCGGATCTGGCGCAATGCGCGCATCGAACGGATCTGGGAAGGCACCTCGGAGATCCAGCGGCACATCATCTCGCGCGAACTGCTGCGTCCACTGCTGCGCTGACCGGAGCATCCCCATGTCGCAAGCCATTCGTGACAACCTCAAACGCCTGCTGGCACCCCGGCACCTGGCTTTCATCGGCGGGCGCAGCATGGCCCGTGCGCTAAAGCGCTGCGCCGAGGGCGGCTACCCGGGCCAGATGTGGCTGGTCAACCCGCAGCAGGAAAGCATCGACGGCGTGCCCTGCGTGCGCAGCGTGGCCGAACTGCCCTGCGCGCCGGATGCGGTGTTCATCGCCACCAACCGCGAACTGACCCTGACCTGTGTCGCCGAACTTGCCGCCAAGGGCGTGGGCGGGGCGATCTGCTATGCCTCGGGCTTCGCCGAAAGCGGCGCCGAGGGCCAGGCGCTGCAACAGCAGCTGCTCGATGCCGCCGGCAACATGGCCCTGCTCGGGCCCAACTGCTACGGCCTGCTCGACTACCTGCACAGTGCCGCCCTGTGGCCGGTGGCCCACGGTGGCAAAGCGGTAGAGAAGGGCGTGGCGGTGCTGACCCAGAGCGGCAACTTCGCCTACAACCTGTCGATGAGCGACCGCTCGCTGCCGGTGGCCTACATGGCCTCGGTCGGCAACCAGGCACAACTGGGCATCGCCGAGCTGATGGACGTGTTGCTCGATGAACCCCGGGTCACCGCCATCGGCCTGCACCTGGAAGGCCTGAAGAACGTGCCGGGCTTTGCCCGTGCCGCGCACAAGGCGCTGGAGAAAGGCATCCCGATCGTCGCGCTGAAGACCGGCGTGTCGCAGATCGGCGCCGAGCTGGCGCTGAGCCACACCAGTTCGCTGTCCGGTTCCGATGCCCTGTACGACAGCCTGTTCGAGCGCCTGGGGGTGATTCGCGTCAGCGGCCCGGTAAGTTTTGTCGAAACCCTCAAGGCCGCCGCCTGCGGCAACCTGCCCAAGGGCTCCAGCCTGATCGCGCTGGCCTGCTCGGGCGGCGATGCCGGGCTGATCGCCGACTACAGCGAAAGCAACCAGCTGACCCTGCCGGCCCTGGACGCCAGTCAGGTCGAGGAACTGGCCCAGGTGCTGCCGGCCTACGCCAACCTGGTCAACCCCCTGGACTTCACCACGGCGATCTGGGGCGATGGCCCGGCCAAGGCGCGCATGCTCGACAGCGCCCTGCGCAGCGACGCCGACGCGGCGGTGCTGGTGCTCGATTACCCCGCCGAGTTCACCGGCGAGCGCAAAGAGTGCGACCTGCTGCTGGAGTTGTACTGCGCGGCGCTCAAGCGCCATGGCAAGACCGGCTTCGTCACCTCGGCCTTCCCCGAACTGCTGCCGGCCAGCGCCCGCGAGCGCCTGCACGCGGCCGGCGTGCCGGCGCTGCAGGGGGTGGAGGATGGCCTGGCAGCCTGGGGCCGGGTCGCCCGCTACGCACAGCAGCGTCCGGCGTTGCTGGCGCTGGGCGAATCGGCGCTGGTACCGCTGTGCCCGCCACCGCTGGCCGGCGCTAGTCGCCTGCTCAACGAATGGAACGCCAAGCAGGCTCTGCGCGGCTTTGGCCTGCCCATTCCGCAGGGGGTGCTGAGCAGCCCGCAGCGTGCGCTGGCCGATGCTGGCCAGGTGGGCTTCCCGCTGGTGCTCAAGGCGGTCAGCGCGCAGTTGCCGCACAAGACCGAGGCCGGCGCGGTGGCGCTGAACCTGGCCGACGCGGCAGCGCTCAGCCGGGCGCTTGAGCAGATGCGCACGTGCATCGCAGCTCATGCGCCAGGGGTCGCCTTTGACCAGGTGCTGCTCGAGCCGATGGCCAGCGCGCCGCTTGCCGAGCTGATCGTCGGCATCAAGCGCGAGGCGGATTTCGGCCTGGCGCTGGTGATCGGTGCTGGCGGCATCCTCGTCGAGCTGCTCAAGGACAGCAGCAGCCTGCTGCTGCCGACCACCGACGGTGCTATCCGCAAAGCCGTACTGGGACTGCGCAGCGCAGCCTTGCTGCAGGGCTTTCGGGGCAAGCCGGCGGCCGACCTGGATGCCCTGGTCGCTGCCATCCGCGCAGTGGCCGACTACGCCTGCGAAAACGCCAACCAGCTGCTGGAGCTGGATGTGAACCCCCTGATGGTCGGTGCCCATGGCACCCTTGCGGTCGATGCCTTGATCCGCCTCGGCCAAGTGTAAGGACATGAACATGACGAACCCCACACTCACGGGCGGCCAGGCGCTGGTGCGCCTGCTGGCCAACTACGGCGTCGACACCGTCTTCGGCATCCCCGGCGTGCATACCCTGGAGCTGTACCGCGGCTTGCCCGGCAGCGGCATCCGCCACGTGCTCACCCGGCACGAGCAGGGCGCCGGCTTCATGGCCGACGGCTATGCCCGGGTCAGCGGCAAGCCGGGCGTCTGCTTTGTCATCACCGGCCCCGGCGTGACCAACGCGGCCACCGCCATCGGCCAGGCCTACGCCGACTCGATTCCGCTGCTGGTGATCTCCAGCGTCAACCACACCGCCAGCCTGGGCAAAGGCTGGGGCTGCCTGCACGAGACCCAGGACCAGCGCGCCATGACGGCGCCGATCACCGCCTTTTCCGCCGTGGCGCTGAAGCCCGAGGACCTGCCGGAACTGGTCGCCCGGGCCTATGCCGTGTTCGACAGCGAACGCCCGCGCCCGGTGCATATCTCGGTGCCGCTGGACGTGCTGGCCGCGCCAGTGGCGCGGGACTGGAGTGATGAAGTAGTGCGCCGCCCCGGTCGCGGCCCGGCCAGCCTCGACAGCCTGCAACAGGCAGCCGCCAGGCTGGCGGCGGCGAAGCGCCCGATGATCATCGCCGGCGGTGGCGCGCTGCAGGCGGGCGCCGAGCTGCAGCAGTTGAGCACACGGCTGGCGGCGCCACTGTTCACCAGCGTCGCCGGCAAGGGTCTGGCGCCTTTGGACTCGCCGCTCAACGCCGGCTCCACCTTGTGCGTCGAACCGGGCTGGGCGCTGATCGCCGAGGCTGACGTGGTGCTGGCGGTCGGTACCGAGATGGCCGACACCGACTTCTGGCGCGAGCGCCTGCCGCTGACCGGCGAGCTGTTGCGGGTGGATATCGACCCACGCAAGTTCAACGACTTCTACCCCTGCGCGCTGGCATTGCACGGCGATGCCCGGCAGACCTTGGCGGGGCTGCTCGAACAGTTGCCGGACGGCGTGCGCGATGCGAGCCAGGCATGTGCGGCAGTGGCGCGCCTGCGCGCCGCCGTGCAGGCGAACCACGCGCCCTTGCAGGCGATGCACCAGGCGATCTTGCAGCGGGTCGCAGCCGAGCTGCCGGACAACGCCTTCATCAGCACCGACATGACCCAGCTGGCCTATACCGGTAACTATGTGTTCAACAGCCGGGCACCGCGCAGCTGGCTGCACCCCACCGGCTACGGCACCCTTGGCTACGGCCTGCCGGCCGGCATCGGCGCCATGTTCGCCACAGCCGACCGCCCGGGCCTGGTACTGGTGGGCGACGGTGGTTTCCTCTATACCGCCCAAGAGCTGGCAACCGCAGTCGAGGAGCTGGACCGCCCGCTGGTGGTGCTGCTGTGGAACAACGATGCGCTGGGGCAGATCCGCGACGACATGCTCGACCTCGATATCGAGCCCATTGGCGTATTGCCGCGCAACCCGGACTTCGCCGGCCTGGCCCATGCCTTCGGCTGCACCGTGGCGCAGCCGCAGAACCTTGACGAACTGCAACGTGACCTGCGCGGCGGCTTTGCCCGCAACGGCGTGACCCTGATCGAACTCAAGCACGCCTGCGCGCGCTGAGCCCACCCCGCACAACAGGACAACCAGCCATGCGATTTTCCTCTTTGACCCAACGGATCGCCGGCGATGGCGCCGCCGCCTGGGAGATTCACTACCGCGCCCTGGCCTTGCTCGAACAGGGCCGCGACGTGCTGCTGCTTTCGGTCGGTGATCCCGACTTCGATACTCCGGCGCCGATCGTCCAGGCCGCCGTGGCCAGCCTCGAAGCCGGCAATACCCATTACGCCGACGTGCGCGGCAAGCGCAGCCTGCGCGAGGCCATTGCCCGCCGCCACCAGCAGCGCAGCGGCCAGGCGGTCACGGCCGATCAGGTGACGGTGCTGGCGGGGGCGCAGTGCGCGCTGTTCTGCGTGGCGCAATGCGTGCTGGAGCCGGGCGATGAAGTGATCGTCGCCGAGCCGATGTATGTCACCTACGAGGCGGTGTTCGGTGCCTGCGGCGCCAAGGTGGTGCCGGTGCCGGTGCGCCCCGAGCATGGCTTTCGCGTGCAGCCCTCGGACGTCGCTGCACGGATCACCCCGCGCACCCGTGCCCTGGCGCTGAACAGCCCGCACAACCCCTCCGGTGCCAGCCTGCCGCGCAGCAGCTGGGAGGCCCTGGCCGAACTGTGCATTGCCCACGACCTGTGGCTGATCAGCGACGAGGTCTACAGCGAGCTGCTGTTCGAAGGTGAGCACATCAGCCCCGCCAGCCTGCCCGGCATGGCCGAGCGCACGGCAACGCTGAACAGCCTGTCCAAGTCCCATGCCATGACCGGCTGGCGGGTCGGCTGGGTGGTCGGTTCGCCGGCGCTATCGGCACACCTGGAAAACCTGGCGCTGTGCATGCTGTATGGCTCGCCAGACTTCATCCAGGATGCGGCGGTGGCCGCGCTGGAGCAGCCGTTGCCGGAACTGGAGGGTATGCGCGAGGCTTACCGCCAGCGCCGTGACCTGGTATGTGCCAGGCTTGCCGGCTGCCCAGGCCTTCGGGCCCTCAAGCCCGATGGCGGGATGTTCGTGATGGTCGATATCCGCGAGACCGGGGTTAGCGCACAAGCGTTTGCCGACCGCCTGCTCGACTTGCACGGTGTGTCGGTGCTGGCCGGTGAAGCGTTCGGCCCCAGTGCCGCCGGGCACATCCGCCTGGGCCTGGTGCTGGGCGCCGAGCCGCTGGGTGAGGCCTGCCGGCGCATTGCCCGCTGCGCCAGCGAACTGCTGGAGGCGCAGCCCAATGCGTGAATACCGCCGTCTGTTCATCGATGGCCGCTGGCAGCAGCCGGTGGGGCAGGGCATGGCCGAGGTGATCGACCCGGCCAGCGAGGCGGTGGCCGGCAGGGTGCCGCTGGGTAACGAAGACGATGTGCAACACGCCGTCAATGCGGCGCGAGGGGCGTTCGCCGCCTGGGCGCGCACGCCCTCCAGCGTGCGCGCCGGGTACATCCTTGCCCTGGCCGAGCAGCTCAAGGCGCGGGCCGACGAGATGGCCGCGGTGATCACCACCGAGCTGGGCATGCCGGTGCAGTGGTGCCGGTCGGTGCAGGTCGACGGGCCCATCGTCGGGCTTGAACAGTACGTCCAACTGGCCGGCCAGATGGACGAGGTGCGCGAAGTCGGCAATTCGCGACTGTACCGCGAGGCGGTGGGTGTATGCGCCTTCATCAACCCGTGGAATTACCCGCTGCACCAACTGATCGGCAAGCTGGCACCCGCCTTGGCCGCAGGCTGCACGGTGGTGGTCAAGCCAAGCCAGGAGACCCCGCTGCACGCCTTCCTGCTGGCGGAAATGATCGAGGCCATCGGCCTGCCGGCCGGGGTGTTCAACCTGGTCAGCGGGCCGGGGGCGAAGGTCGGCGAGGCGCTGGCGCGGCACCCGCAGGTGGACATGGTCTCGTTTACCGGGTCGACCGGCGCGGGCGTGCGGGTTGCCCAGGCCGCGGCGCCGTCGGTGAAGCGGGTGTGCCTGGAGCTGGGCGGCAAGTCGCCGTTCCTGATCACCGCCGACGCCCCGCTGGAAACGGCGGTACGCCATGGCGTGCAGGACGTGATGATCAACTCGGGGCAGACCTGTACCGCACTGACGCGCATGCTGTTGCCGGCCTCGCGCTATGCCCAGGCCTTGGAGATCGCCGTGGACGAGGCCCGCAACCTGGTGATGGGCGACCCGCAGGACCCGCGCAGCTTCCTCGGGCCGATGTGCTCGGCCGGGCAGCGGCGCACGGTGCAGGAGTACATCCGGGTCGGCCAGCAAGAAGGCGCGCGGCTGGTGTGTGGCGGTGAGACCGCAGCGGGCTTCGAGCGTGGGTTCTATGTGCCGCCGACGATCTTCGCCGAGGTCGACAACCGCATGCGCATTGCCCAGGAGGAAATCTTCGGGCCGGTGCTGTGCCTGATTCCCTACACCGACGAGGCCGAAGGCATTGCCCTGGCCAATGACTCGCCGTTCGGGCTGTCCAGCGCGGTGTGGGCGGGTAGCCGCGACCAGGCGCTGCAACTGGCCCGCCAGCTGCGCGCGGGGCAGTGCTTCGTCAATGGCGGGGCGTTCAACTACCAGGCACCGTTCGGCGGCTACAAGCAGTCGGGCAATGGCCGCGAGTGGGGCGAGGAAGGCCTCGACGAGTTCGTCGAGGTCAAGGCCATCCAGCTCTGATCCGTTCACATTGAAGTGTTTGAGGGGTTACCCATGAAAGTACTGATCGTTCACGCTCACCCTGAGCCTCGCTCCTTCACCGCCGCCCTGCGTGACCAGGCGGCACAGACCTTCCGCGCCCAGGGCCATGAGGTGCAGGTCAGCGACCTGTACGCCATGGGCTGGAACCCGGTTGCCAGCGCCGACGACTTCAGCCAGCGGGAAAACCCGGAATATCTGGTGTACGCGCTGGAGCAGCGCCTGGGCGTCAAGAGCGGCACCATCGCCCCGGATATCCAGCAGGAGCTCGACAAGCTGCTATGGGCCGACCTGCTGGTGCTGAACTTCCCGATCTTCTGGTTCTCGGCCCCGGCCATGCTCAAGGGCTGGATCGACCGCGTGCTGGTGTCCGGGGTGTGTTATGGCGGCAAGCGCTTCTACGATCAGGGTGGCCTGGCCGGCAAGCGCGCGCTGGTGACCGTGACCTTGGGCGGGCGTGAGCACATGTTCGGCGATGGCGCGATCCACGGGCCGCTTGAAGACATGCTGCGGCCAATCCTGCGCGGGACCCTGGCCTATGTCGGCTTCGAAGTGCTGGAGCCGTTCGTGGCCTGGCATGTGCCGTACATCAGCGACGAGGCGCGCCAGGCGTTCCTGCGCAGTTACGAGCAGCGTCTGCAGCACCTGTCGGATGACCTGCCGCTGAGCTTTCCACGCCTCGACCAGTTCGATGAGGCACTGTATCCGCTGCCGCGCTGATCACAGGCGCGGTCTGAGCGACTGCTCAATCTCTGTGGGAGCGGGCGTGCCCGCGAAACAGGCGGCGCGGTAGATGGCACCGGCGTTGCCGGTGTTCGCGGGCACGCCCGCTCCCACAGAGATTGAGCAAGATTTCATAAAGGTCAGACCGATGTCAGGTTCATCCGCTCATGCCTTGTCCGTCTTGCCGGCTGCCGCGGCGAACTTGGCCAGCTGAACATCCAGCCGACGAGGGCGCCGGCCGAGGTCCTCGGCACGCTCCTTGCGGCGAATGGCGTTGCGTACCATCAGTGACCCCAGGTAACGGATGGGTTCCGGCGGGAAATGCCCGAGCGGGCCGTTGAGCAGTGGCGAGCGGGTCCAGGCGTTGTCCAGCCCCAGCACCAGCGACGACAGGATCTGGCCGCCCATGTGGCACGGGCCCACGCCACTGCCGGAATAGCCGAAGCCATAGAAGATATTGCCCTTGGCGCCCATGCGGCCGAAGAACGGCAAACCGGTGACCGAGCGATCCGAAGGGCCGTTCCAGGTGGCTGCGATATCGACGCCGGTGAATGCCGGGAAGAACTTTTCCAACGAATCGCGCAGCAGGTTCGCATAGGGTGATGGCTGGTCGAATACCGGCAGCATGCGCCCGCCGAAGGCGAAGGTATTGCCGCCTTTGCCCAGCATGATTCGCCCGTCGGGGGTGTTGTGGTAGTAGTGCACGAAGATCCGTGAGTCGAGCACGGTCACGCCGCTGGTCAGGCCGATACGCTCCAGCAGGTCCGGGCGAGGTTCGGTGATGATCATGTCGCTCGAGACAATGGCCACCGAACGCGCGAATTGTGGAAAGGCCCGGGCCATCCAGGCATTGATCGCCAGCACCACATTGGCGCAGGTGACTTTGCCGTGGGGTGTGATCACCGTGGCTGGCTGCCCTTGCTCCAGGCCGACCATCGGCGAGCCTTCATGAATGCGTACGCCAAGCTGCAGCGCCACACGGCGCAGGCCACGTACCAGCTTGGCTGGCTGTACGCTGGCCGCTGCGGGCGAGTACCAGCCTTCCAGGTGCTGGGCCGAGCCCGCCATCCGTTGCACGTCGGCCAGCGGGCGTTTGCAGAAGGTATTGATGCCATGGCGCTCCAGCGCGGCGACCACCGCGTCGGTGGAGCCGACCTGAGCCTGACTGGTCGAGGTGTACAGCGTGCCGTCGAGACGGTAGTCGGCATCCACGCCGTATTTTTTGCAGAAGTCGCCGATCGCGTAGATGCTCTGCTCCGACGCTTTGACCAGGCGCACGGCCTCTTCCAGCCCGAACAGCCGCTCCAGGGTAAAGAACTTCGCCGACCAGGACAGCGCACAACCGCCGTTGCGCCCACTCGCCCCGGCGCCGCAGATATCCGCCTCGACGATGACCACATCGAGTTCGGGGTTCTGTTCCTTGAGCATGATGGCGGTCCACAGGCCGGTATAGCCGCCACCGACGATGCAGACCTCGGCCTGGGTATCCTGCCGCAGGGGCGGGCAGGGTTCGTCGGGCTGATTGTTCAGGGCTTGTTCCAGCCAGAAAGGGCGCATCGTGCTTCTCCAGAAAGGGACCGGGAAGGGCGCCGAGCCATGGGCACCCTGTTCCACGCATCCTTGCAGTGCACTGTGCATAAATAAAATCGATTTAACGTATGCGTACATAAGATCAGTCTATGTATGGCTGACCCCACCCATTCGGGTTATGGCCCTGTGGCCCAATCCGCCCGATAGTGGCTCCATCGCTCGCCCGAGCCGATCCTGATCACACGATGGAGTTGCTATGCGCAAGGCATTGAAGGTGATTTCCAGTCTGCTGATGTGTTGTACCGCCACGGCCGCCCTGGCCACCGAGGCAGACACCAGCAACACGCTCAGGTTGTACAACTGGACCGACTATATCGGCGAAAATACCCTCGCCGATTTCGAGAAGCAGACAGGCATCAAGGTGATCTACGACACCTTCGACGGCTACGAGACGGTCCAGACCAAACTCCTCACCGGCCGCTCCGGCTACGACCTGGTGATGCTCAATGGTTCGCTGGTGCCACCGCTGATCAAGGCCGGGGTGTTCCAGCCGCTGGATAAAACCAAGCTGCCGAGCTGGGCCAACCTCGACCCGCAAGTGGTGCAGAGCCTGCAAGCCTTCGACCCCGGCATGAACTACTCGGCGCCTTACACCTGGGGCAGCTCCGGCATCACCTATAACGTCGACAAGATCAGGCAGCGCATGCCCGACGCGCCTATCGGCTCGCTGGCCATGCTGTTCGACCCAAAGATCGTCTCGCGTTTCGCCGACTGCGGCGTAACCGTGATGGACGCCCCCAGCGAAGTCATCCCGCTGGCTCTCAAGTACCTTGGCAAGGACCCACAGAGTGCCAGGCCCGACGACCTCAAGGCCGCCCAGGACGTGCTCATGGGCATCCGCCCCTACATCAAGAAGTTCGACTCGGTGAATTACCTCACCAGCCTGCCCAACGGTGACGTGTGCATGGCCCTGACCTGGTCCGGCGACTACGCCACTGCCCAGGCCCGTGCGGTGGAGGCGAAGAAGGACATCAAGCTGGCGTTCTTCATTCCCAAGGAAGGCTCGCTGATCTGGTTCGACAGCCTTTACCTGCCCAGCGACGCCCCGCACGTGGCCAACGCCCACCGCTTTATCGAATACCTGCTGCAGCCCAGGACCATGGCCGAGGTGACCAACTTCATCCACTACGCCAACAGCAACGCGGCCGCCACGCCCCTGGTGCAGGCCGATATCCGCAACGACCCGGCGATCTACCCCGACCAGCAAACCCGCGAACGGCTGTTCACACAGAAGTCCCAGGACCCGCAGGCCATGCGCGCCATCACCCGGGTCTGGAGCACGGTCAAGACCGGCATCTGACCCCTTTCACCGTACCGATCCGAAAAGGAATTGCTTATGGCTACCGCGACTCGCCCATTGGCCGCCACCCTGAACCATGACCCGCTGGTGCAAGCCGACAAAGCCCACTACATGCACGGCTACCACATGTTCGACGAGCACGCCGAGCAGGGCGCGCTGAACATCCAGGCCGGTGACGGCGCCTACATCCACGACACCCAGGGCAACCGCTTCCTCGATGCCGTTGGCGGCATGTGGTGCACCAACATCGGCCTGGGCCGCGAGGAAATGGCCCTGGCCATCGCCGACCAGGTGCGCCAGCTGGCCTATTCCAACCCGTTCTCGGACATGGCCAACCCAAAAGCCATCGAGCTGTGCCAGAAGCTTGCGAGCCTGGCGCCCGGCGACCTTGACCACGTGTTCCTCACCACCGGCGGGTCCACCGCCGTGGACACTGCCTACCGGCTGATCCAGTACTACCAGAACTGCCGCGGCAAGCCGCATAAAAAACACGTGATCGCCCGCTACAACGCCTACCACGGCTCGACCTGCCTGACCATGTCGATCGGCAACAAGGCTGCCGACCGGGTGCCCGAGTTCGATTATGCCCACGAGCTGATCCACCACGTCTCCAACCCCAACTTCTACCGGGCGGGCGATGACCTGGACGAGGCCGAGTTCCTCGACTTTCTGGTGGCCGAATTCGAGGACAAGATCCTCTCCCTGGGCGCGGACAATGTCGCCGCCTTCTTCGCCGAACCGATCATGGGCTCGGGCGGGGTGATCATCCCGCCCACAGGGTATTTCCAACGTATGTGGCAGGTGTGCCAGACCTACGACATCCTGTTCGTCGCCGACGAAGTGGTCACTTCGTTCGGCCGCCTGGGCACCTTCTTCGCCTCCGAAGCACTGTTCGGTGTCACCCCGGACATCATCACCACCGCCAAGGGCCTGACCTCGGCCTACCTGCCACTGGGCGCGTGCATCTTCTCCGAGCGCATCTGGAAGGTGATCGCCGAGCCGGGCAAGGGCCGCTGTTTCACCCACGGCTTCACCTACAGCGGGCACCCGGTGTGCTGCGTGGCGGCGCTGAAGAACATCGAGATCATCGAGCGGGAAAACCTGCTGGCTCATGTCAACGACGTCGGCGGCTACCTGGAGCAGCGCCTGCAGACCCTTGCTGCACTGCCGCTGGTCGGCCAGGTGCGCTGCATGAAGCTGATGGCCTGCGTCGAGTTCGTCGCCAACAAACAGACCAAGGCGCTGTTCCCGGACGCGGTGAACATCGGCGAGCGCATCCACGTGCGGGCGCAGGCCAAAGGTCTGCTGGTGCGCCCGATCATGCACCTGAACGTGATGTCGCCGCCGCTGATCATCACCCACGCCCAGGTGGACGAGATCGTCGACACCCTGCGCAGCTGCATTCTCGAGGCGGCGCAGGAACTGACCGAGCAGGGCCTGTATCACGGCCAATGATCGACCTGCAGCCAAAGATGCGCACGCGTGCCCCGGCCGGTAGACTGCGGGGCATGAGCCGAGCACACGAAAACACCACAATAAACCTGCCGTTTCATGCCCTGCAGCAATGGCACAGCGCCCTGCAACAGGCCTTCGCCCACAGCGAGGGCCCGGACGCGCTGGCCTGGCTGGCGGCGGCCATCAGCCAGCTGGTGGCCGCCGAGTCGATGCTGATCAGCCTCGAACGCAAGGGCCAGCCGCCGCAGCTGCTGTACCAGCAGGGCATCCCGGCCCGCTACCACGAGGCGGTGCTGGAGCGCTATTTCGCCGCAGGCTACCTGCTCGACCCGTTCTGCCTGGCGGTGCAGAAGGGCCTGGCGCAGGGCTTCTACCACCTGGAAGACATCGCCCCGGACAACTTCTTCGACAGCGACTACTACAAGACCTATTACCTGGGCACCGGCTGCAGCGAGGACAGCTACTTCATCGTCGACCTGGGCAACGACAGCAAGATCTCCCTGAGCCTGTTCCAGGGCTGCAGCGGCGCGCGCCTGGGCGTGGCGCAGCTGCACCTGCTGCAGGCGGCGGAGCCGATGGTTCGCGAGCTGCTGATGCGCTTTGCCCGGCATGGCCTGGAGCCGCAACCGCAGGCCGAGGAGAGCGTGCAGGCGGCGTTCGACAGCTTTGGTTGCGGGGTACTCACTGAGCGCGAGCGGCAGGTGGCGCAGATGGTGTTGCAGGGGCACTCGGTGAAATCCACCGCCCATGAACTGGGGATTTCACCCGAGACCGTGCGGATGCACCGCAAGAACCTGTACCTGAAGCTGCAAATCAATTCGCAGTCGGAGCTGTTCGCCCAGTTCATCGGCTGGTTGCGGCGGGTCTGAGCGCAGATCCTCCGATTCAGCCTGGCAGCGGGTGGTCACTGCTCAGCACTTCGTCCAGTGCCTGCTCAAGGGTGCCGACGGTGCGCTCGATATTGTGCAGCTTTTCCAGCCCGAACAGGCCAATGCGGAAGGTCTGGAAGTCGTCTGGCTCGTCACATTGCAACGGCACGCCGGCGGCTATCTGCAGGCCGTGCTCGGCGAATTTCTTGCCGCTCTTGATATGCGCATCATCGGTGTAGCTGACCACGACCCCAGGGGCCTGAAAACCGGCTGCGGCCACGCTCTTGATGCCTTTGCCGGTCAACATGGCGCGCACTCGCTCGCCCAACGCTTGTTGTTCGCTGCGGAGCTTGTCGAAACCATAGGCGTGCATCTCGTTCATCACATCGTTGAAACGCGCCAGTGAATCGCTGGGCATGGTCGCATGGTAGGCATGCCCGCCCTGTTCGTAGGCTTGCATGATCTGCAGCCATTTTTTCAGGTCGCAGGCAAAGCTGCTGCTCTGCGTCTGCGTGATGCGTTCAAGGGCCAGGGCACTGAACATCACCAGGGCGCAGCAAGGCGAGGCGCTCCAGCCTTTCTGCGGGGCGCTGATCAGCAGGTCCACGGCGCACTGGTGCATATCGACCCACAGCGTGCCTGAGGCAATGCAGTCCAGCACGAACAGGCCCCCCACCGCGTGCACGGCGTCGCCGACGGCCCGCAGGTACGCGTCAGGCAGGATCATCCCGGATGAGGTTTCGACATGGGGGGCGAAGACCACCTGTGGCTTGTGCGCCGCAATGGCCGCCAGCACTTCGTCCAGAGGGGGAGGGGCGTAGGCCGCCTGGCGACCCGTTTCCACCGGTCGGGCCTTGAGCACCGTGGTGGCTGGCGCAATGTTGCCCATCTCAAGGATCTGGCTCCAGCGATAACTGAACCAGCCGTTGCGTATCACCAGGCATTGCTGGTGGGTGGCAAACTGCCGCGCCACTGCCTCCATGCCGAAGGTGCCGCTGCCCGGGACCACCGCAACGGCCTCGGCGTTGTAGACCTGTTTCAGTGTGCTCGAGATGTTGTTCATCACACCTTGGAAAGCCTGCGACATGTGATTGAGCGAACGGTCGGTGTAGACCACCGAGTACTCGACCAGCCCATCGGGATCGATACCGGGATAGATCTTTGACATGGGTGACTCCTTTGGCAGAGATGTCAGTGGTATCGACCTTGGCCCAAGCCTTGGCAAATGACAAGCTTGGGCTTGCGCTGGCGGCAACCCCACGGCACTGCGGCATCAATGCCGGCTATCGTCAACCCTGCGCCTGCCGTCACGTTGGCGTTGATCGGGGCCTTGAGCACTATCCGCGATGACGCCATTGCCGAAGTGCGATTGCATGATGACCTTCCTTGTGACCGGTTGGATCAGTGGGGCAAGTGATTGGTGACGTAGCGCGCCGTTTTTTCCAGCGTTCGTGCCAGATCGGGATGGGTCAACCGATACTTGCGCTCCAGTT
Organism: Pseudomonas sp. NBRC 111130; assembly: GCF_001320485.1. NCBI lineage: Bacteria > Pseudomonadati > Pseudomonadota > Gammaproteobacteria > Pseudomonadales > Pseudomonadaceae > Pseudomonas > Pseudomonas sp. NBRC 111130. The sequence goes on along the minus strand of NZ_BCBG01000104.1, from coordinate 173,686 downwards.
GCCTGCTGCGGTTCATGTCAAAGCGCTGCGTCTGGATAAAGTTCAACGACTCGGCGCTGATAGCGAATCGAGCCGCCAGGCCGGGGATCGTCAATAGCCACTTGATCAACCGGATTGCGACATGGCGCCGAGGAGCCTTCACGCCCAGTGTCTTTGCCAGTTGCTCGAGCATCCCCTGCAGGTTCGCTGAGCCCTCGTCGAGCGCCAGGACCTGCCGGTTGGCCATCGAGGGGTCGAACGCCACGCAGGTTATCATCGTCGCCAGGTAATCGACGCTGACGACCGGCAACCAGTGGCGGTCTGTACCAGGGACAGCCTTGAAGCGGCCCTGGGCAAGATTGCGAATGAGATCGGCCAGCGGTTGTCCCTCGAGGATGTGCCCCGTCTCGCTGTGGCCGCACACCGTAGCGGGATGGACGATCGTATAATCCGCGTCTGCTTCCTGCAGGTAGCGGATAACGGCAAAATGCGACTCGAGCTTGCTGCCTTCGTAGCCACCCACACGGCCGTAGACCGCAGGCCAATGGGTGTTTTCAGGGCACACGATATCCACCCCGACCTTGGCAAGGTAGGTAAGGTTCTGCAGCATGTAGCCGCCCACCATCACCAGCCGGATGTGCTGGCTGGCCGCAAGCCTTGCCACTCGCAGTGCCCCTTGCACATTGACTTCGCGAGCGCGCTCCATCGTCAGCCCCCAGGTAAATTGCGCCGCCAGGTGGAAGGCCACCGCCGTCGAAGACACGCGTTGCCGGTCTGCTTCACTGAGCCCAAGCCCCTCCCTGCTGATATCGCCCTCGACTGCATGGATATACGCGGCGTCACCTCCCAGGCTGCTTACCTGTTGCCTGAGACGGTCGATGTTTTCCGGGGTGCGCATGAGCACCCAGGCCTTGTGCCCTGTGGCAGTGAGGCGAGCCAGCAAATGTTGACCGACAAACCCACTGCCGCCTGTGACGAAGCATTCCACGCCCATGTCTGACTCCTTGTTTGGATGATCGGCGCAGGCTAAGGTGTAGAGCGTGCTCTACAGTCAAGGAGTTTTTACGGTGAATATCGGGGAGCTGGAGCGCCGCAGTGGCATCGGTCGCCATGCATTACGCTATTACGAGCAGCTCGGGCTCATCGTGGCCCATCGATTGGCCAACAATTACCGCAGCTACAGCGAGCAGACCGTGGCTGATCTGGCCCTCATTCAAAGTGCCCAGGGCGGAGGTTTTTCACTCGCAGAGATCAGGGACATCCTTCAGGCCAAGCGGGGAAATACCATCGATTGCGCACAAGGCGCGGCGTTGGTCGCCAACAAGATGGCCGACATCCAAGCGAAGATCACAACCCTGCAAGCCGCTTATGCGTTTCTCGAGGCAGAGCGTGCGAAGCTTGAAGCCAGTGCCATTGCCAATGGACTGACTGTTGCGCACCTGCCTGTCCATGGACGCACCTCGACCGCATAGCCGAACCACAAGGGCATTGAGCGAGGCCCGCGTTCGTTGTCAAAAATGGCCGGTCGCCAGTGACTGCTATCGGCCCATTGGACAGTTGACGACGGTTTGCCAAATTCAAACAAGCAGCGACGAGTTTCAGGCATGCTGTCGGCTTTGCTGGAAGGGCCCCTTTGGGCTCAGAAACGGTTCCAACGGCTGCCCAGACTTTAACGCCTATCAGTACTAGCCAAAAAGCCCAGCACAAGCCGGGCTTTTTGAAAACGTTAGGTCTATACCGCATCGAGCTGCGAAATCATCGATCATTCTTTGAAGAAGATCTGACGGCGTTGGATAGACCTCTTGAATTGTGATCACCTGGAGTCGTTCGTGAGATGGCAGTGGATTTGGCCAAACCGCGAGTGTCTTTGGAGTGTGCGATACCCGAGGTAGTGGTACCGTGGCCATTATCAGCGTTGCGGGAGCTCCCGTAATGGTTGCCGCTTACACCGTGATCGCGTGTGGCCTTGCCAGCGTGATCGCTTCCAGCGCTCTGGCCATTTCCGCTGTTCCCTCCCATACCACCTGAATGCCCACCTCCATGTCCGCCGCCATTACCGCCACCGTTGCCACCTCCATGACCACCACCGCCTTTGGCATAGGCGGAACCAATGGGTGAGACATCTGCGGGTACGAATGGAATCATCCCGAGTGCCAATGCACAAGCAAAGACAGCAAGCACGGGTTTTCTCATTTTTATTCGCCTCCAGAGGCGTGTGGTAGAGCTGAAGGTGCCAAACAGACCGACATTAGATGATTAAGTTCTTGAATCCCGACGGAATGCTCGCACCCGGCTGGCATTGCCTCTACCAATAGATTAGCTACTCTCTGGTTGGATAAGGTCCCGAGGAAATGCATACCATGAGAAGGAAATTGAGTATCGCCGCAGCTTTTTCCCTGGCTCTGGTTGTAAGCCCGATCTTGCTGGCAGATCCCGGGAAAGGGAAAAGCCACGACAAGGGAGGACAACACGCAAGCCAAGGTCATCAGGGCAACAGCAATGACTGGCACGAAGGGCCTTCCATCGATTTAGGAGGGGTGCGAGTCATCCTCAATGACAACCGCAATTACTGGAATCCAGGCTCTCCCTTACCGCCAGGTATCCAGAAGAATCTGGCGCGCGGCAAGCCTCTCCCGCCCGGGATTGCGAAGAAGCTGGATAGCCGGCTGATCGGGCGACTTCCTCATTACAATGGTTATGAGTGGCAGCAAGCTGGGACTGACCTGCTGCTTGTGGCTATCACTTCAGGTGTCATCTATGAGGTACTACACAATGTGCTTGACTAAGTCCCGTAGACCCATGAATTGGATCTCGTGACCAGCAAAAGCTTGAGCCACCTGGTGCCGAGAAAATGTTCAGGGTGTATCAGGTGACCTGATCAGAAGTGTGTGACCGACGTGACTGAATTCATGGTGGCGCAACAGACCGTATCAAACTGAAGCTCAATGGCCTGTGCCCTGTCGAGTACAGGGCTCAGGCTGCAGCGTCCGAATTTTAGGGGCAGTCCACTTTGTGGGAGCGGGTTTACCCGCGAACACCGGCACAGCCGGTGCCATCCACCGCGGCGCCTGCTTCGCGGGTAAACCCGCTCCCACAGGGTGCAAGTAGCGCTCACGATATCGTTTGTTTTTCAACGGCAGCTTCGGGTCTGGGCTGCCAACTGCGCGCTGAACTGCGATTGCCCGCCCGGTCGTTTACAGAACATCACCATCTGTCGCGCCACTTTCAGCGCCAACTCCCTGCCTTGATCCTCTTCTAGCAGTGCCAAAGCTAAGTCCATACCCGCGGTGACACCAGCCGACGTGTAGAGGTTGCCGTCCTTGATAAAAATGCTATCAGCGTCGACTTCAGTCTGCAGGTGCTCTTTGGCGAGTTTCGCGCTGGAATTCCAGTGGGTCGTGACACGACGCCCGTCAAGCAGGCCGGCGGCGGCCAACAGGAAGGCGCCGCTGCAAACCGAGCCGATGCGGCGCACCTTCATAGCTTGGGTGCGCAGCCACTGCTGCAAGGCAGGGTTGAGCACGATCTCGTCGATCTGCGGACCTCCGGCCACGAGCAAGGTATCGATCCTGCCTTTATAGGTTTCGAAGGTCTCGTCGATGGCGAGCTTCAAACCGCTTGAGCCTTTGATCATGCCTTTTTCGGTGCCGATCACTTCGACTCGGTAGGCCCGCGGGTTGCCCAATTGCTTAGCCGCCTCGGCGAAGACATCAGCCGGACCGACCACATCCAGCAGTTGAACGCGGGGAAGGCAAGGAAGGCGATGCGCATGGTGTCTGTCCTCGTCGAATCATTGGCTGAAAATGTCGTAATGCTACGGTTTCAGCCAGTATCTGTTTGGCTGAAAACACCAGCTCCTGGTTACTGCTGATCGTTGCGGGGTTCCTGGAGATCGCCTTCGCGGTTGGACTCAAATCCGCCAATGGCATGGAGCGGCCTTGGTACTACCGGCCTCGCCGGGAAGCCCGCTTTGGGATTGCAGCCACGCCATCATTGTTGCAACCTCATCGCTCATTCTGGCACGAGAGGGCAGTATGGACTGGAGTGACATGCGGATCTTCCTGGCGATCGCGCGCAGTGGCTCGTTGGGAGGGGCCGCCAAGGCGTTAGGGGTCAGTCACCCGACCGTCGGGCGGCGCTTGCAGGTGCTCGAACAGGCCAGTGGACAAGCGTTCTTCCTGCGCACTGGCCAGGGGCTGGTACTCACCGATAATGGTGAGCGGATTCTCGACCTGGCGCTCGCCATGGAGCACAGTGCGCTGGCCATCGAACGTCGTCTGGCGGGGCATGGCGATCAGCCTGAAGGGCTGTTGCGCATTTCCTCGGCCGACTGGTTCGCCTGTCATGTGCTGTCGCCGGTGCTGGCCGAACTGGCACGACGGTATCCATTGATCGTGCCCGAAGTCATTGCCGGGCATCGGCTGTTCGACCTTGCCCGTCGCGATGCCGACATCGCTTTCCGGATCGTGCCCTTCACCGAGCCTGACATTGTCCAGCGCAAACTGACGACCTTGCCTTACGGGCTCTACACCGCATTGCATGCCCCGGCGCCACACCCGGGCGGCGAGGGGCTGGGGTTGATCCTGATGAACGTTGCCCAGGCCCATTACCCGGATGTGCACTGGCTGCAGCAGCGCTACCCGCAGTCTCGCACCGTGTTCACCAGCAGCAGCCGGACGGTTCAGGCACAGATGTGTGCGCAAGGGCTTGGGGTTGCTGTGTTGCCACGTGTGCTCGGCGACTCGGTGCCCGGCCTGCGGCTGCTGGACGAGCATCAGCCACCACCGGGGCGGGACATCTGGATGGGCTATCACCGCGACATGCGTCAGCTGGACCGGCTACGCGCCCTGGCCGACCTTGCCTCCGGCATGATCGGCGCAGGGTAGCAGGTTGCGGCGCTCAGCTCGGACGCATCGCCGCTGCCTCCGCCAGCGGTGCCGGCTGCCGCGCCAATGTCAGGCTCAGCGCAACCCCTACGGCCAGGCAGGCGGCCATGTACAGAACGGCGACCACGAAGGCGTGGCTGATACGAGCTTCCGTTACCGGTTCCCCCAGCACGGTGTAGAACACGCCGCCGATGACGGCCACGCTCAGCGAGGTACTGATCTGCAAGGTCGCGCTGGTGATGCCTGCGATCATCCCGGCATACGCCGGCGCGACCCGGCCCGTGACCAGGCGCATCAACGTCGGCAACGCCAGGCCCTGTCCCAGCCCGATCAGCAACAGGCTGACCGCCAGGAACGTGAAGGGCGGGGCAAGGCCAGGCGGAGTCACTGACACCAGCCAACCCAGCCAGAGCAAGCCGATGACCTCCAGCGCCATGCCTGACGGGTTCACATAACCGCCGAGCACGCGCCTGAGAAGGGGAACCGAGAGCGGGCCGATGAGGAAACCGGCACCGAACGGCAGGAAGACCAGGCCGGCATCCAGTGCGCTCATCTGCAATGCACCTTGCAGATAGATCGAAAACAGCAGGAAGAACACGCCAATCGCGTAGAAACACAGCGCTATGGATAACGCCCGGCCCAGCCCGGGGGCTTGCAGAGCGGCCGGCGCCAGCAAAGGGGTTCCGCCGGCGCGGTGCAGGCGCGCCTCATAGCGCCAGAACAACGCCCCCAGTACAGGCGCAGCGGCGAGTGACAGCCACGCCCACCACGGCCATCCCGCTTCACGCCCCTCGATCAGCGGCACGACCAGAGCGCCGAGGGCCAGTATCGACAACGCCGTACCCACCAGGTCCAGCTTGCTCGCCTGCAGCGCACGGGTGTCCTTGAGCACGGGAATACCGAGTGCAATCACCAGCAATGCGATCGGCAGGTTGACCAGGAATATCGCGCGCCAGCCCATGCCGAACAGGTCGAGCGCGATCAGCACGCCACCCAGCGCCTGGCCGATCACTGACGCCAGGCCAAACACGGCCCCGTACAGGCTCAGGGCCAATGACCTTTCCGCTGCCGGAAAAATTGTCTGCACCGAGGCGAGTGCCTGCGGCGCCATCACGGCGGCGCTCACGCCCTGCAAGGCGCGCCCGAGCACCAGTACCCAGGGCGCAGTCGCCACACCGCACAGCAGCGAAGCAGCGGCGAAGCCCAGCAGGCCGATGAAAAACATCCGCCCGCGCCCATACAGGTCGCCAAGGCGCCCGCCGGTGATCAGTGTCACGGCATAGAGCGTGGCATAGGACGCGATCACCAACTGCTCGGCAGAGGGGCCTGTGCCCAGGTCCGCCTGTATCGAGGGCAGCGCAACGTTGACGATGAAGAAATCCAGCGGCGGTAGAAACGCGCCGACCAGCAAGATGGCGAACATCAACCAGCGCCGGGGTTCGGTGGCTTCATTTTCGATTCGAGACATGACGGGTATCCTGTGTGGCAACTCCGGCTCCATACGCGGGCAGGCCAGGTTTTATGGAGCCTGGCTATTGCCCGCTCGTACCTTGGCCGATGGGCCACACTCTAGGGAATCTCATCCCGGCGCGCGCCTTACGAAACTGCACGGGCAAGGTTCACTGCTGTCAGTGGCGTCATCACCTCAGCGAGGGGTAGGGTGGTTGGGCTTGCGCTCATCGCGGCTGGATCGTCGGGCCTCGGCGCGTACCACCAGGCAGATCCCGACCGCCGATAGCGCCATCCCCGCTGCCATCTGCCAGGACAACGGCTCATCGAACATCGCCCAGGCCCAGAGCAGGGTGATCGGTGGGCTGAGATAAAGCACGCTGGCGACGCGGGTGGCCGAGGACCTGAGCAGGCAGACCCAGTACAACCCATAGCCACCCAGCGTCGACAGAACTACGGTCCACGACACGCTCAGTGCAAAGCCTGCGCTGGCAACCGGTGCCAGGCTGCGTTGGCTGCCTTCGAGGGCTGCGAAGGCGAAACTGGAGACGAAACACTGCAGCCAAATGTTCGGCAACAAGCCTATGGCCTGCACCGTGCTGCGTTTTTGCCACAACGTGGCGACCGCCAGCGAACACATGCCGGCCACGGGCAGGCCATAGGCCCACATCGGTGCTGTGCCCAGCGTCAGCGCATCGTGGGTCACCCACAGCATCCCCAGCAGCCCGACGACCAGGCCGACCCACACCTGCAGCGGCAGGCGCTCGCCCAGCAGCAACGCCGCGAGCAGCGCCATGCCCAGCGGCAACAGGTCGGCGCATAACGCGGCAAGGCCGGCGGGTACACCCAGGGCAATGCCCTGCGTCACGCCGGCGAGGTAGGACCACGACATCCTTTTCGTGCGCAGCCCGGCATCGGACGGCGACGCCGCCGTGACTTTGCTGGCGCGGGCGATGCGGCAATCGTTTCGACTGTAGGCAATGGGCGGACGCTTCGATGTACAGCAGGCGGGTAGATATCGAAGAATCCCGATAGCTTAGCCCCCCTCGCATGGCCAACCACTCCTGAACCTCAAGCACGTAGCAATCTGTCCAACTCAGCCTTTTGATCCAGGCGCGCCAAGTCATCAAAGCCGCCTACATGCACATCTTCCACGAATATCTGCGGAACGGTCCTGCGACCGGAGCGCTGGAGCATCTGCGCCAATGCTTCAGCGGACTGCTCAACATCAATCTCGATCGGAGTAACGCCTTTGCTTGAGAGCAATCGCTTGGCACTTACACAGTAAGGGCAGTGCCGGGTGGTGTAGATAGTCACTGGGTTCATGGCGCTTGCCTCCTAGCGGGCCGATGGCGGAAAGTCGATATCGGTCGTGGCGACATTGTTCAGGTAGTTGGTCAGGGTCAACAGTGTGACCTGTGCTATCACTTCCACTATCTTGCTGTCGGTGAGACCCGCTTCGCGTGCCGCCGCGAGCTGTGCATCGCTCAACTGGCCGCGGCTTCCGGTGATCTGATGCGCCAGCGTGGCGACCGCGTTGAGTGTGCCTTCGCGGGCTTGGCTGACGGCTTCATCACTCAAGCCGGCCTTGGTAGCAAAGAAGCCATGGGCTGCAAGGCAGTAGTCGCAACCATTGATTTGCGAGGTGGCGAGGGCGACGACTTCGCGCTCGGCGGCACTGAGTGAACCCTTGCCCAGGGCCTGCGCGAGCCCCAGGTAACCATTGAGTGCAGCCGGCGAGTGCGCCAGCGTCCTGAATGCATTGGGAATGAAGCCCAGGCCTTTCTGAATACCCTCCAGGGCAGTTCGCGAGCCGGCAGGGGCTTGGTCCAGCGAGAGTGCAGTAATACGGGGCATGGCAGTTCTCCTGTGGGATGCTCGATCGGTTTGTCGATCGGCTTGATAAGAATCGTAAGGGAATGAGCTTTCCTTTCGGCTTCAGATCGTCGAAGTTATGCAACAGATCGTCTAAACCTGAAGGCGCCATGGACCGACTATCGACATTGCTCAAACACTTCAACTTGCAGGCGTCCACGTTTCACCAAGGTGGATTCTGTGGCATCACGCCGGTTCACGGGGAGCACGGTTTCGGTCATGCGCATTTGCTGCGTTCAGGGCAGCTGACCTTGATCGACAAGCGCGGCCAGCGCATCGAACTGGCTGAGCCAAGCCTGATCCTGGCGGTGCGCCCGCAGGCTCATCAGCTGTTGGCGAGCGAAGCCGATGATGCGCAACTGGTATGCGCCACCTTGCATTTTGATGGGGGGGCCGACAATCCGCTGACCTTGGCGCTGCCGGATTTTCTCATCATGCCATTGCGCGAATTGCAGGGCCTCAATGGCACCCTCGACTGGCTGTTTGCAGAGGCCTTTGGCGACGAATGTGGCCGCGAGGTAATCCTCAATCGGCTATTCGAACTGATGGTGATTCAGTTGCTTCGGCACCTCATGGCCAGGCGGACCATCGACTCAGGGATGATGGCAGGTTTGGCCCATGCTCAGCTGTCCCGGGCCCTGGTGTGCATTCACGACCAACCTCAGCGCAACTGGTCCGTGGCGGCGCTGGCCGATCGCTCCGGCATGTCGCGGGCCAGCTTTGCTGCGCACTTTCGCGAGACCGTGGGTATCACGCCGGCAGATTACCTGGCGAACTGGCGCATCAGCCTGACCCAGAAGCGCCTGCGCGAAGGCCGCCCGATTGCCCTCATTGCAGATGAAGTGGGCTATGAAAGCCCGTCTGCGTTGGCCCGCACTTTTCGCCGGAAGGTGGGTACAAGCCCGAAAGAATGGCTGCTGCAGAACAGGCCATGATGATCAAACGGTCCGCTGTTCTCGACAAGGGCTCGATGGATGATTTGCTGTAAGCGCCTGAAGGCCTCGGTCACAGCGCCCGTGATGTGCAGGCGTTGGCCTTCAGGCTTGCGTATTGACCGCGCATCAATTATTGGAACAACCATTTCCCATGATGCGGTACTCCATGACATGCCGCTCGCCATTGGAGTCATCGTAAGTCAGCTGCATCGGTACCACGTCGCAGACATCGGGCACCGGCGTGACAGCCACCACGTGCGCGATATCCAGGTGTTGAGCGTAGCGATAGGGTTCGACCGCAACCTGTGTGGCCTGGGTAACCTGTTCATCGGCAAGCGCAACAGAACCCAGGCAGCCCAGGAGCAATATGGATAACAGTTTCATGGTAATCACCTGAAGTGGGGCGCAAGAAGGCCAGAGCACCCAAGCGGTGCTCAGTCGTCATGAAGGTTGGAGAGTGGCCCGGCGCCGTCAGACGCCGGGCTGAGCTGCATCAGAAAGGCTTGGTGGGCAGGTATTTGCCATCCAGGGTGATCACGGCACGGTGGCCACCCTCGGGATCTTCGACCTTCTTGATGTCCAGCTTGAAGTTGATGGCACTGATGATGCCGTCACCGAACTTCTCGTGGACCAGCGCTTTGAGAGTTGTGCCATACACCGACATCATTTCGTAGAAGCGGTAGATGGTAGGGTCGCTCGGCACGCCGTCGAAGAAGCTGCCGCGGATCGGCATCGATTGCAGCAGTGCTACTTGATCGGCATCGAGGTCGAGTTTTTCTCCCACCACCTTCGCGGCGCTTTCCGGCAGTGGGTGCTGGCCAAGCAGGGCAGCGGTGACAAAGGCTTCGGACAGGCCAGTGCCGTCAACGATCTGTGCGAATGACAAGTCCTTGCGAGCCTTGGCCTGAATGATCACTTCGGTCAGTTCCTGGCGAGCGGTACGGGTGGCTTGAGTCTGGATCATGGTGAATCTCCTGGGTCAGTAAAGGTGCAGGTACAGCTTTCAGGCGACGTGCCTGGCGTGCTGGGAAACGGCGTGGACTTCTGGGTTTTCCGCGAGAGACACGAAGGTGCCGGTGCGGCCATCAAAGGCGTCGATACGTCCGCTCTCGATGTCATAGATCCAGCCATGCAGGGTCACGCGGCCTTCTTCGAGCGCCAGGCGAACGGATGGGTGGGTCTGGATGTTGGCCAGTTGCGCGATGACGTTTTCGCGCACCATGGAGGCGACTTTCCGCGGCATGTCCGCGTGTTGGCGGGCCTCATTGACTACCTTGGCCGAGTCGGCATAGCGCAACCATCCAGCCACTGCGGGCATGTGATCGAGGCACTTGCAGCTAGCAATGGCAGTCATCGCGCCGCAGTCGGAGTGGCCACAGATCACGATGTCCGCAACATTAAGTCCGGCGACCGCGTATTCGACAGAGGCCGACACGCCACCTGGCTCTGGCCCATACGACGGCACGATGTTGCCGGCGTTGCGGATGACGAACAGATCACCTGGCTCGCGTTGGGTAACCAGTTCAGGCACCAGTCGGCTGTCCGAGCAGGAGATGAAGAGCGCCTTGGGTGCCTGTTGATTGGCCAGGTCCTTGAACAGTTTGACCCGCTCAGGGAAGGCGTTTTTTTGAAACTTCAGAAATCCGTCGATGATCGCTTTCATGGTTGCTGTCTCTGTGTCGCTGGGTGTGAGACAAAGATTAAGCAATGCATGAGATAAGGTAAAAGTCTCAATTATTATGAAATTGATCAGATTATCTTATGCGTGGAGCATGCTGGCTCGATGAACTGGGCCTGCGGATACGTCAGCGCAGGCGGATGCCCTCGGCAGGGTGGCCATGCCGAGCAGCGGGAGGGGGACATGCAAAGAAAAGCCCCCATTGGCTGTTTGAGGGCCAATGGGGGCTTATGGATTCCGAAGGATCTGGAACGGGGATGATAAACGCCAGCTAAACAAACACCTGATCCTGCATCAAAAACAGGATCAGGTTTAGCATGAATTACAGGCCCAGTTCAGTCAGGCCTGGATGGTCATCCGGACGGCGCCCCAGTGGCCAGTGGAACTTACGCTCGCTTTCCTTGATAGGCATGTCGTTGATGCAGGCGAATCGGCGTTGCATCAGGCCGTCGGCTTCAAACTCCCAGTTTTCATTGCCGTAGGAACGGAACCAGTTACCCGAATCGTCGTGCCACTCATAGGCGTAGCGGACGGCGATGCGGTTGTCGGTGAAGGCCCAGAGCTCCTTGATCAGGCGGTAGTCCAGCTCCTTCTTCCACTTGCGAGTCAGGAACGCCTGAGCTTCTTCGCGATTGTTTGCAAATTCGGCTCGGTTACGCCATTGGGTGTTCAATGTATAAGCGAGCGCAATTTTTTCAGGGTTGCGAGTATTCCAACCGTCTTCAGCGAGTCGGACCTTTTCAATCGCCGACTCGCGAGTGAAAGGAGGAAGTGGCGGGCGAGCCTGTTCGTTGGACATGGTGGTGCCTCCAATCTATTGGATGAATCAGTCGAGTGGGTATTGCTGAGGTGTCAGGCGCTTACGCGCTGTTCTTGTTCAAGCAGTAACCTGGCGATTTCCCGTGCACTGTCGAGCGCCGTAAAATCACCCATCACGCGGGCGACGGTTATCGTGCCCTCTATCAGCACGAAGAGTTGCCTGGCCAACTTGACCGGATCCTTGACCTGCAACTGGCGGGTCAACTCCAGTGTGTAATCCAGAAGCTTTTGCTTATGCAGCCTTGCGATCTGCCGTATAGGGTCGTCTGCGTCGCCCACTTCGCCGGCGGTATTGATGAATGCGCAACCCCGAAAACCGTCAGACTCGAACCAACTTCCAAGCACATCAAAAATGCCGAGAATGCGCGCTTGCGGCGTTTGGGCTTTTTCGCACTCACTCCTGAACCACTGCATCCAGCGTACATCGCGTGCATTGAGTGCCGCTGCGGCGACATCGTCTTTGGTCGCAAAGTAGCGATAGATACTTTTACGGGCTACGCCTGAAGTCTTTACCAAAAGGTCCATGCCCGTGGCGTGGATCCCGTTTTCGTAAATCAGCTTCTCGGCGGTCGCGAGGATTTTTTCGCGTGTATCGGTCATTGGCTTGTTCATGTAGCCAGAGTAGAACGATCGTTCTCCCTGGTCAAGCAACTATTGATTTATTTCATTTGAGGGTTGCCAAGGAGCAATACCCACCAGCGGCCTGGCTGGATGCACAGGCTGTTGATCAGCCCCCCTCGATGCCGAGGAGCCGGCGGGGGCGCCGGCTCCGGTCAGTTCAACGAGCGGCCCAGGCGTTGAAGCGCTCCTCGAGCTCTTCGCCATGGTCGACCCAGAACTCGGCGTTTACCAGCTGCGCCTCGGCCATATTGCCCGGTGCGGTAGGCAGCTGTTGCTGGACGCCCTCAGGCAGCTGCGCCAGCGCTTGCGTGCGTACCGGGCCGTAGGGGATTTGCGTGGAGAAGGTCTTCTGCGGCCCGACCTGGCTGGCGAACCTGATGAATTGCTCTGCCAGGTCCTTGTTGGCAGTGCCGCGCACGATCGCCCAGTGATCAGGGTCGTACAGGCTGCCCGGCCACACGATGCGCAGCGGCGAGCCTTCCTTCTGCGCGGCAGCGATGCGCCCGTTGTAGGCGGCAGACATCACCACATCGCCTGCCACCAGCCACTGGGGTGGCTGCGCACCGGCTTCCCACCACTGGATGCTCGGCTTGATTTGGTCCAGCTTGTGGAACGCACGGTTGACGCCCTCGGGTGTACTCAGTACCTGGTACAGGTCTGCGCGGGAAACGCCATCGGCGAGCAGCGCGACTTCGAGGGTATACTTGGCGCCCTTGCGCAGGCCGCGCTTGCCGGGGAAGCGCGTGGTATCCCAGAAGTCTGCCCAGGAGGCGGGCCCGACGCTGAGCTTCTGTGGGTTGTAGGCCAGCACCATCGACCAGACATAGCTGGCTACGCCGCACTCGCTGACAGTGCCGGACAGGTAGCCGGACTGCTCGCCGAGAATGCCGGGGTCCATACGTTCGAACAGGCCCGCTTCGCAGCCGCGGATCAGCTCGGGGCTCTCAACCTCGACCACGTCCCAGGAAACATGGCCAACGTCCACCATGGCTTTGATCTTGGAAAGTTCGCCGTTGTACTCACCCGCCACCACCCTGGCAGCACCGCTCTTCTCGAACGGCTGGAAGTACGCTGACTGCTGGGCCGCCTTGGTGGCCCCGCCGAAGGAGATGATGGTGAGGCTGGCTTCATCGGCTACGGCGCACAGGCTGAAACCGGAAAGAAGTGCAAAGCTGAGCGATGCGGCGATGATACGCATGGAAAACTCCCTCATTGCTTGTGGTTGTGTTGTTTTGTCGAGGCAGTTGGGCCAGTCGGCCCGAGCCCACTGCGCAGCGGTGTGCGCAGTGGTTTTCTTGTTGTAGTGAGTGCGTATCGCAAGGCGCTGGGTGGAAATGACTGGAGCGGCGGTTGTCACTCACCCGGGGGATGGTGCGCCACAGCTGCGGCGGGGGAAATTAGTAAAAATATGCTCCAGTCATATGAAAATGCTCTGCAGGCCGCTGGCGCCGGGGTTACGCAGAAGCTCAGCCGAGCGATGCTCGGCCAGGGCGAGCGGCTAGAAAACCACCGAGCGCCGATGCTCCGTGGTCGCCACCACTTTGCCCCGCTTGAGCACCATCAGCCGCGCTGGCAGGTCGAGAATCACATCGCTGACCGCCTGGGTATCCATCAGCACCAGGTCGGCGTCCTTACCCACCGCCAGGCCATAGTGCTGCAAGCCCAGGGCCTTGGCCGGGCCGGTGGTGAGCATCGACAGCACCGTGGCCTGGTCGTCGGCACCGCCCAGGTGGCAGGCCGGCAGCGCCAGTTGTGCGATGTTCAGCAGGTCGCCGGTACCATACGGGGTGAACGCATTGCGAATGTTGTTGGTGGCCAGGCACACGTTCACGCCACCATCGCGCAACGCCCGCACCGGGGTCAGGCTACGCCGTACGTTGTAGCTGTCGCCTCGGGCTCCCAGGTGCAGGTCGGTGGCCGGCAGGCACATCACACTGATGTCGGCTTCGCGCAGCAGCCCGATGATACGCGCCTGCCGCTCGGGTTCGACCGCGGCCAGGCTGGTCAGGTGGTCAACGCAGACGCGGCCTTGGTAGCCCTCGGCGAGAGTGCGGCGGGCCACATGCTCGATGGTCATCTGCTCGGCGTCATCGGCGAAGTCCTGGTGCAAGTCGATGTCCTTGCCGTAGCGCTTGGCCAGGTCGAACACGAAGTCGATGTGATCGAAGGGCGACACGTCGTTGTAGGGAATGCCACCCACGACATCGGCGCCTTTCTCCATGGCCTCGACCATCATGGCCTGCATGCCTGGCAGTTTCAGGATGCCTTCCTGGGGGAAGGCAACCACCTGGATGTCGATGAACTGGCGAAACTTCTCACGCAGTTCCAGTACCACGTCGAGGCCGGTAAAGCCTTGCACCGGGTCGAACTCGGCGTGGGCGCGGACATGGGTGCTGCCTGCCTGCACGAGGGCGCGCAGCACCTGGGTCGAGCGCTCGAGGATGTCCTCGCGGGTGAGCGTCGGCTTGAGCGCGGCGGTGACCGCGATCGCTTCCTTCAGGGTGCCGGAGCGATTGGCCTTGCGCTGCATGACGTTGGCCTTTTCCAGGTGCAGGTGGCCTTCGACGAACCCCGGAATCAGTACGTTGCCGTTGCCCTCGATTTCCTGCGCCGCGCGTGCGGCAATCGCCGGTGCGATTTCGACGATCTTGCCGTTATGTACGGCCACGTCCTGCAGCGGCTGTGCGTCATCGATGCGCACGTTTCGAAAGATGATATCCATGGGGTGTTGCTCCTCATACCGGGTGAGGCCCGCCGCTCTCACGCGGCGAGCCGGTCGGGCAGAGGTTAGGGGACGTGTGGCATAAGGTAAAAGTCTGATTTATGATCGTGTCGATCAGATTGGATTATGTGAATGACCATGCTTGCCCGACACATCCAGTACTTCCTCGCCGTGGCGGCGCATCACAGCTTCACCAAGGCCGCCGCGGCCCTGCATGTCTCCCAGCCGGCGCTGTCGCAACAGGTCCGTCAGCTGGAAGAAAGCCTTGGCGCCCAGCTGTTCGATCGCTCGGGGCGCACGACGCGGCTGACCGATGCCGGGGAAGTCTACCTGGCCTATGCACGCCGTGCCGCGCAGGAGCTGGAGGAGGCCAGGCGCGCCATTCACGACGTCAGCGACCTCAGCCGCGGTTCGCTGCGGGTCGCGGTGACGCCGACATTCACCACCTACCTGGTCGGCCCCTTGGTCGAAGCCTTCCACACGCGTTATGGGAACATCACCCTGAACGTGCGCGAGATGTCCCAGGAGCGCATGGAGGCGCTGCTGCTCGCGGATGAGCTGGACGTGGGGATCGCCTTCGAGGGGGGCCAGGCCGAGGACATCGAGGCCAGCCCGCTGCTGGTCGAGACGCTGGCGCTGGTGGTCAACCGCCACCACCCCTTGGCCCGGGCAACGTCCATCGGGCTGGAGGCCTTGAGCGCAGAATCGCTGGTGCTGCTCAGCGGCGAGTTTGCCACCCGCGAACAGATCGACCGTTTTTGTCAGCAACATGGCATTCACCCGCAGGTGCGGATGGAGGCCAACACCATCAGCGCGGTGACCGAGATCGTGCGTCGCACGGCGCTGTCGACCCTGCTGCCTGCCACGGTCGCGCTGGCCCATGACGATCTGGCAGCCATTGCGCTCGACCCGGTCCGCCTGCAGCGCACGGCCGTGCTGATGCAGCGCAAGGGCGCCTACCAGAGCGCTGCGGCGCGGGTGTTCAGGGAGATGGCGACAGCTGTGGCTGCACGCCTGGCCAGCTGAAAGGATGCGGTCGAAGCGGGCGCTGTGCTGATCAGCCCCGTGCTGCGAACCGCAAGGCCAGCGGCAGCGCCAGTGCCCAGACCGGTGCCAGGAGCAGCGCGGTCTGCAGGCGCCCGAGTGGCAGCTCGATACCGGCCAGCCGGGCGCCGGCCAGATAGGCCAGCGGGCCACCGAACAGGCCCAGCAGCACCGCGCGCCACGCGGGCTGGCCAAGCCCTGCCAGGCTGTGGCGCATGCCACTGGCCAACACCAGCCACAGCAGTGCCAGCCACAGTGGCAGCGGCCACTGAGCGAAACTGAACACACCGAGCAGGCCCAGCGTGCTGTCTAGCAGGCAGCCGGCCAGCGCTACCCACAGCAGCACGCGCAGCTCTCCGCTTGAGCTCAGCCGCAGGTGCAGCAGCAGGCCGCTCACCACCATCAGTAACAGCCACGGCTTGTGCGCCCCCAGCACACACAGCCACCAGCCGGCTTGCAGCCACAACGCGTTGCCCAGCAACCAGACACGGCGGCCCATGTTCAGACATCCGGTAGCGGTGCCCGCCGCGCCTGGGGGCCGGCCCACAACAACTGGGCGACGCCGATGGTCCGTTCCTCGAAGCCGCCCTGGCAATAGCACAGGTAGAACTCCCACAGGCGCTGGAAGGTGTCGTCATAACCGAGCCTGGCCAGTTCCGTGCGTGAGTGGCGCAAGTTGTCGCGCCAATGGCGCAGGGTGCGCGCGTAGTCCAGGCCGAAATCTTCCATATGCACCAGGTTCAGCTCCGTCTGGCGGCTGGCGGTGTCGAGCAGGACGCTCAACGAAGGCAGGGCGCCGCCGGGGAAGATGTAGCGCTGGATGAAGTCCACCGAGCGGCGGGCCTGGGCGTAGCGTTGGTCGCGGATGGTGATGGCCTGCAGCAGCATCAGGCCGTCGTCCTTGAGCAGCGTGGCGCATTGTCGAAAATAGGTGGGCAGGTAGCGGTGGCCGACCGCCTCGATCATCTCGATGGACACCAGTTTGTCGAAGCGCCCGCGCAGGTCGCGGTAGTCTTCATGCAGCACGGTGATTTGCCGATCCAGGCCCAGCGCCTTGACCCGCTGCAGGGTGTGGGCGTATTGCGCGGCGGAGAGGGTTGTGGTGGTCACCCGGCAACCGTGCTGCAAGGCCGCGTGGATGGCCAGGCTGCCCCAGCCGCTGCCGATTTCCAGCAGATGCTCGCCGGGCTTGAGTTCGAGCTTCTGGCAGATCTGCCGGAGCTTGTTCGACTGCGCCTGTTCCAGGGTTTGTTCGGCGCTGTCGAACTGCGCAGCGGAATACATCATGGTCGGGTCGAGCAGCCGTTCGAACAGCGCATTGCCGAGGTCGTAGTGGGCCAGGATGTTGCGCCGCGCGCCGCGCCGGTTGTTGCGGTTGAAGTGGTGCAGCAGGCGCAGGGCCGGGCGGGCCAGGCGCGCCAGGCCGCCTTCCATGGCATCCAGCACTTCGA
This sequence comes from Pseudomonas sp. NBRC 111130, assembly GCF_001320485.1. Taxonomy (NCBI): domain Bacteria; kingdom Pseudomonadati; phylum Pseudomonadota; class Gammaproteobacteria; order Pseudomonadales; family Pseudomonadaceae; genus Pseudomonas; species Pseudomonas sp. NBRC 111130. The sequence goes on along the minus strand of NZ_BCBG01000104.1, from coordinate 156,227 downwards.
GGTTGGCGACGAACAGGCGAGTCACCGCGGCCAGGTCCGGGCTGCGCCAGTAGCCGTGGATGTAACCTTCGCCCGCGCCGATCGAGCCATTGCCGGCCACCAGGCCCCAGGCTGCGTCGTCGACAATCTCCACTTCCGCATAGAGCGGGCTGGCGACGTCGCCGAAGGTCCATTGCCGGCCCTGGCTGATCAGGCGCAGATGGCCACGGCTCAGGTGGTGCAGCTGTGCCAGTACCGCACGCCTTGCCAGCCCGCCGAACAGCGGCGCGATGCTGGCTGATTTGCTAACGCTCAGGGTCGGGTCGGGCATGATCGTGGTCCTCGTGTATGGCTTGGCCAAGCGACAGGTCGTGCTGGCTGGCGGTGTGGTCGTAGACAGGGGAGCGTTTGAGCAGCAGGCGCAGGGCTTGCCAGTAGATACCGGTGACGGTGCGCAGGCTCATCCAGGGAAAGGCCAGGAGGTGCCGCTGCAGGCTGGCGCGGTCGAGCGGCTGGCGCTGCACAGCGAGGTCCGCGGCGAACACCAGCCGCCCGGCTTGCCAGTTTTCCATGTGCACACGCACGCGTTGCCCATCGACGGTGAAGCGCAGCCGATAGTCCATGTCCATGGGCATGAACGGCGAGACATGGAAGGCCTTGGCCACGGTAAATGGCCGGGCCAGGTCGCCCTGTACTGGCAGCACATAGTGGAAGCGCTCGCGCCAGGGTGTGTTGCGTACCTCCAGCAGCACGCTGGTGACCTGCCCTTGGCGGTCGTGGCAGAAGTAGATGCTCACCGGGTTGAACGACAGCCCCCAGCAGCGCGGTTGCGTCAGCAGGTGCACGGCGCCTTCGGGCACTTGCCCGGTGGCCTGGCCGACCAGCAGGCGCACGGCCTCGCCCAAGGGCTTGCCCTGGCGAGTCAGCGCCGGCAGGTAGTCGGTTTCGCGCCAGCACAACGGCGCCAGGCGGGAGCGCCCGAGCCAACGGGACAGGCTCAGCAGGCGTGGCAGTTCGTCGAGGTCCAGGTAGAACAGGCCGATGCGATAGCGGAACGCGTGTGGCCTGGGCGTCAGGCGCCGGTGGCTGAGCCAGCCGTGGCACAGGCTGCTGTTCACAGCTGCTCTCCGAAGTGCCTGGCGACGTTCAGTGCACTGAGCACGCCGTCTTCATGAAAGCCGTTGGCCCAATAGGCGCCGCAGTAATAGCTGTGCAGCGGACCCTGCAGTTCGCCCTGGCGGGCCTGGGCGGCTACGGCAGCGAGGCTGTACTGGGGATGTGCATACTCGAAGCGGGCGAGTATCTGTGCCGGGTCTATCAGCGCTGTCTGGTTGAGGCTGACGCAGAACGTCACCGGTGCATCGATGCCCTGCAGGATGTTCATGTCGTAGGTGAGTGCAGCGGGGGCCTCTTCGCTGCCACCCAGGCGGTAGTTCCAGCTGGCCCAGGCCCTGCGCCGGCGGGGCAGCAGGCGGGTGTCGGTGTGCAGCACCACGTCGTTGCTGGCGTAGTGGATGGCACCCAGGATCTCCTGCTCCTGTTCGCTGGGGGCGTCCAGCAGCGCCAGCGCCTGGTCGCTGTGACAGGCGAAGACCACTTTGTCGAAGCGCTCGCTGCCAGTAGCCCAGGTCACGTTCACACCCTCGTCGTCGCGGCTTACCCGTTGCACCGGGCAGTTGAGGCGAATGTGCTCGGCAAAGGGCTGGCACAGTGGCGCCAGGTAGCTGCGTGAACCGCCCTCGATCACCCGCCATTGCGGGCGCTGGTTGACTGACAGCAGGCCGTGGTTACGGCAGAAGCGCACGAAGAACTGCAACGGGAAATGCAGCATGTCGGCCCGCGACATCGACCAGATGGCCGAGCCCATGGGCACGATGTAATGCTCGATGAAGCGCTGGCCGTAGCGGTTATCCCGCAAGTAGCTGCCCAAGGTGGTCGCGCCATCGATGCGCTGCTGGTCCAGGTCGGCCAGGGCCTGGCGGTTGAAACGCAGCACATCGCGCAGCATGCCCCAGAAGCCGGGCGACAGCAGGTTGCGCCGTTGGGCGAACAGGCTGAGCAGGTCGTGCCCGTTGTACTCGAAGCCGCTAAGCGGGTCGTGCACCGAAAAGCTCATTTCGGTCACCCGCGAGCCGACGCCCAAGTGTTGCAGCAGGCGGATGAACTGCGGGTAGGTCCAGTCGTTGAAGACAATGAAGCCGGTGTCCACCGCATACTGCTGGCCGCGCCAATGCAGATCGACGGTATGGGTGTGCCCGCCAACCCGGTCGGCCGCTTCGAAAACGGTGACGGCATGCCGGCGTGACAACAGGTGGGCGCAGGTGAGGCCAGCGATACCGCTGCCGATGATGGCGATGCGCATGGGTCAGTCCTCAGGTTGTCGGGCCAGGCGCTGGCCTAGCTTCAGGCGCCAGCGTGCCGGCAATGCGCCGAGCAGGCGCAGCAACAGGGTGAAGGTGGCGGGGAAGGTGATCTCCAGCGGGCGACGGGGCAGGCGCGCGACAATGTGCCTGGCGGCGCGCTCTGCACTCCACAGCTGGGGCATGGGGAAGTCGTTGCGGCGGGTCAGCGGGGTATCGACGAAGCCGGGGTTGACCAGGGTGACATCGATGTTCTCGCGGGACAGGTCCAGGCGCAGGGACTCGACCAGGTAGCGCAGCGCTGCCTTGGACGCCCCATAGGCACCGGCCCGTGGCAGGGCAAGCCAGCTGACCGAGCTGCCGATCACCACCAGATGCGGGCGCTGGCTGCGGCGCAGCAGGGGCAGCGCGGCCGCCAGGCAATGGCTGGTGCCGATCAGGTTGGTGCGCATGACCCGCTCGACCAGCGCCGGGTCGAATTGCCCAGGCTCGAGGTATTCGCAGGTGCCGGCATTGAGGATCACCAGGTCCAGCGAACCCCAGGCCTGCTCGATCTGTGCGGCGATACGTGCCACCTGCTCAGGCTGGTCGACATCGCCGACGGCCAACAGCACCTGGCCGGCAAACTGTGCGGCCAGGCCTGCCAACCTGTCAGCATGCCGCGCGCCAAGCGCTACCTGATGGCCTTGCTCCAGCAGGCGCTGCGCCAGTTCCGCGCCGATGCCGCTGCTGGCGCCGGTCAACCAGCAGCGGCTCATGCCAGCCTGCCCTTGAGCCAGCGAACCGCGCCGCCCAGGACCGGAACATGTTCATAGAGCAAGGCGCCAGCGTCGAAGTAGTCCTGATGAAAGTACACCCGCCCACGCCAGCGCAGGTGACTACAGCCTTGCAGGCTGATCGGCTGGCCGCCGGCCAGGCGCGGATGGCGGTAGTGCAAGACCCAGCGGATGTAGCCGTGCCCCGGCGCTGGCTCATCGAGCCCTTCGAAGCGGTAGCCGACCTCGGAGACATTGGCATAGAGCTGTGCGAAATAGCCACGCAAGGCCGAGAGCCCACTGATGTGATGCAGTGGATCACGGAAATCCACATCCTCGCTGTACAACTCGCCGAGCAGGTCGAGACTGTCTGGACCCAGCATGGCAAAGCGTTCGGTGAAATGTTGCAGGTAGTCGGACATGCGCAATACCTGTACAAAATAAAATTACTGTACAAGGTATAGTGCAAGCGCCTGGAAAAATCTATACATCCGAATATTTTTGTACAATTTTATCGCGCGCCTTCCATCGAGGCGCGGAGGCTCGCTGCTGCGCGACGCTTTCAGCTAACCGATCTCGCCTGTTGGAGGGCTGACCGCGCTCGCGACAGCCTCCACTTTTCGCTTTGTGCGTAGCGGGTCAGAAACCTTCCAGCACGATCTTCCCTTTGGCTTTACCGCTTTCGACCAGGCCATGTGCGCGCTTGAGGTTCTCGGCGCTGATCGTACCGAAATGTTCGCCAAGGGTGGTTTTGATCTCCCCCTGGTCAACCAGCTGCGCAACACGTTCGAGCAGCTGGTGCTGCTTGATCATGTCCTCGGTCTTGTACAGCGAACGCGTGAACATGAGCTCCCAGTGCAACGAAAGCGACTTGCGTTTGAGCGGCATCACATCCAGCTGTGCGGGGTCGTCAATCAGCGCGAGCTTGCCTTGGGGCCGCAGCACTTCGACCAACTGGGTAAGGTAGGTGTCGGTGTGCGTCAGGCTGACCACATAGTCGACCGGGTTGAGCTTGAGCGCTTCGAGCTGGAGCGGGATAGACTGGGTGTGGTCGATGACGTGATGGGCGCCCAGCTCGTTCACCCACGCTTGGGTTTCAGGCCGTGAGGCGGTGCCGATGACGGTCAGTTGCGTGAGCTTGCGGGCCAGCTGAACGAGGATCGAACCGACGCCACCAGCAGCTCCGATAACCAGCAGACGCTGGCCCTTGCCCGCGTTCTCTTCGATACCCAGGCGGTCGAACAGCAATTCCCATGCGGTGATGGAGGTCAGCGGCAAGGCAGCGGCGCTTGCGTTGTCCAGGCTGCGCGGTTTGTGCCCGACGATGCGCTCATCGACGACATGCAGCTCGCTGTAGCTGCCGGGGCGATCGATGGCGCCGGCATAGAACACCTCATCACCCGCTTGGAACAAGGTCACTTCAGCGCCGGTCGCGCGGACGACGCCAACCGCATCCCAGCCCAGAACTTGCGGCAGCTCACCGCCACGGCTTGCACGGATTTTCGTGTCGACAGGGTTTACGGCAATCGCCTTGACCTCCACCAGCAGATCCCGGGCGCCAGGCTTGGGTGCGGGGAGTTCCGCGTCGTAGAGCGATTGCGGGTCTTGGATAGGCAAACCGGGCTGGTTATAAACGACGGCTTTCATGGGCGCTACCTCCAGTGATGTGAAAAGTGCGTGCAGGCTATTGGTTTCGATTCATTCAAGACACAGCCTGAATGGAGTAAGACTTTATCGCTTGGGATGAAAATCGGGTGAAGCAGCCACGACCGCGCTGGCTCGCTTCACCCGGTGAACGGGATCACCTGGCGTTGTAGCGGGGAGCCAGCTGGTTATTGGACAGCTGACCGAGCAGGGCCTTGCGGCTGGCTTCATAGCGTTCGAACGGTTGTAGGTCATGCATCGACGGGATGGAAATCACCACATTGTCGTCGAAGTCCTGCAAGGCGCCGTCCACCAGGTCCTGGGCCGACATGACGATGGCGGGATCCAGGTTCTCGACCGGCAAACCGCCGATCTGCCAGAAGTCGGTCGCCGTGGCCCCGGGCAGGACTGCCTGGACCCTGATGCCCTGGTCCGCAAGCTCCTTGTGCAGCGACTGGGTAAAGGCGGTGACATAGGCCTTGCTGGCGCCGTACACGCCGTTGAGCAGCTCCGGCGCCAGGCTGACGATCGACGAGATGTTGATGACGGCGCCTTGCTTGCGCGCCACGAAGCCTGGGACGGCCGCATAGGTGAGGCGGGTGAGGGCGGTGACGTTGAGGCTGATCATTTCGGCCATGCGCTCGACATCACTTTCCAGCAGGCTGGTGTGAGTGCCGATGCCCGCGTTGTTCACCAACAGGCTGATGCTGGCGTCCTCACGCAGTTTGCGTTCCACCCTGGCCAGGTCATCGGCGTCGGCCAGGTCTGCCGGGAACACCTCCACGTTCTGCTGGGTTTGCGTGGTGAGCCGGCTGGCCAGCGTATTGAGGCGTTCGCGGTTCCGTGCGACCAGCACCAGGTCGTAACCTCGGCGTGCCAAACGTTCCGCGTAGATGGAACCAATGCCGGTGGAAGCGCCGGTGATGAGGGCGGTGCCTTTGAATGGCTGGGTCATGGTAGTGCTCCTGGTTGGGTGTAGCGCCATGATGGAGCAGGTCGCTTTTGTCTTGAACGACGTATATGGTACGGTTTCAGGACATTGAACAAGGAGCGCTAATCATGCACCGGGTCGGCTACCTCATCACCGAAGGTTTCCAGATCATGTCGCTGGCGACGCAGTCGGTATTCGAGTTCGCGAACATCGTCGCAGGCGAAGCGGTTTACAAGATCCAGAACTTTTCCATCGAGGGTGGCACGGTGCGCTCTTCGCTAGGGATGTACATGGACACGCTACCGCTGGGCGCGCCTGGTCTGGCCGACACCTGGATGATCACCGGGACCTTGACCCCGCTGACGCCGCCGAGCGAGCAAGTGTTGGCCAGCGTGCGAGGCTTCGTCGACGGCGCTCGTCGTACCGCAGGCCTGTGTACCGGTTGTTTCATCCTGGCCCAGGCGGGCGTGCTGGATAACCGGCGAGCCACGACGCACTGGGCCTATGCGAAAAAGTTGCGTGAGCTGCATCCGAAAATCGAGGTGGAAGATGATCGGATCTTTATCGTCGATGGGCAGATCTGGACCTCGGCTGGCATGACCGCCGCCCTGGATATGGCACTTGGCATGGTGGAAAAGGACCTGGGAACCGACATGGCCAGGTCAGTGGCACGCAAGCTGGTGATGCATCAACGCCGCTCGGGTGGGCAATCGCAACATTCCGAACTGTTGACCCTTTCGCCAAAGTCGGATCGGATCCAGAGCGCACTGGATTATGCGCGCAAGCACCTGAGTCGGCCGTTGAGTGTCGAGGAACTCGCCGAAGCTGTGCATTTGAGCCCCCGGCAGTTCACCCGGGTATTCACCGCCGAGACCGGACAGTCACCGGCCAAGGCCGTGGAGAGCTTGCGGCTTGAAGCGGCCAGGCTGCTGATCGAGCAGAGCAGGCACAGCCTGGACGTGGTGGCGAAGGAGGCCGGCTTCAGGGATCGGCGGCACATGCGTGAGGCCTTCATGCGCGGCTATGGCGTCCCCCCGCAAGCTGTGCGCAGGGACGCCAGGCGGGTGGTGACTGCGTCATGAGCGGCATGGGTTCAGCGGGCTAACGGGCGCCTGCCGCTCGCTAGCCCGGCTTGTTGAGACTGCCATCAACCGCCGGAGCTACCGCCACCTGATGCACCACCTGAGCCGCCTGCGCCCGAGCCGCCACTGCCGTTGCCACCGCCGGTACCGTTGCCGGTACCGCTACCGGTACCTGAGCCGTTGGTAGTGCCGTCACCTCCGGTATTGTCCGTGCCATTGCTATCGGTACCCCCAGAGCCGGTACCCATGCCATCCCCAGGCGTTCCGGAGCCGGTAGCTCCGCCGTTGCCATTCATGTGGCCGCTGTCCTGGGTCTGCGTACCTGGGGCGCGTTGGTCGTTCAGGTCAGTCGCCGCCAGTACCAACGGGGCGCTGGCGCCAAGACACAGCGCCAGTAACAACGAATGAGGCTTGATGATCTTCATGGTCTGTCTCCATTAAGGGGTTTACCTTTGGTTGGGCCTGCCCGTGGGGCAACCTGTGCGATGGCGCCGACGAGCGGAGGCCATGGAGTCAGGCCCCTCTGATACCGAGGCTGTCGCGCCCCTGGCCCTGCACGTCGGCCTCGTGTGGCAATGCGGTGACCTTGATTGCGCGCACCGGTACTGCGAACTTGGCGCCGATTTTCGAGAAGCGTTCGAGCAGCCTGAAGTTGATTGCCTGCTGGATGTCCATGTACAGGTTGTAGCCAGGGTCCTTGACGATGTACACGCATTCGAATTCCAGCGCCTCCTTGCCGAAACCGCGCAGGTGGGCGCGGTCGAAACGCACCTGTTCCTGGCCCTTGATGGCCTCTTCGACAATACCCGGCGCTTTCTTCACCGCCTCGGTGGGCGTGTCGTAGGACAGGCCGAACTCGAAGACGATGCGTCGCTCCTGCAGACGCTTGTAGTTCTGGATGGTGCTGCTGATCATGCTGGCGTTGGCCATGACGATCTGCTCGCCGCCGAGGCTGCGGATGCGTGTGGTCTTCAGGCCGACGTGTTCGACGCTCCCGGCCAGCGGCCCGATGACGATGAAGTCGCCGACCTCGAAGGGCTTGTCCACGGCGATCGACAACGAAGCGAACAGGTCGCCGAGGATGTTCTGCACGGCAAGCGCCACCGCGATGCCTCCCACGCCCAGGCTGGCGACGAACGCGGTGATGTTCACCCCCAGGTTGGACAGCATTGCCAGCAGCACCACCGACCACAGCAGCACCCGCGCGCCCCAGGCTGACAGCGTGGCCAGTGCGCTGCCCTGGTTCAGGCCATCGGCGCGGTGGCGGGCGAAGTAGTGGCCCAGGCCCAGGCCGATGGCGCGGTTGGCCCAAAGGCCGATCTGCAATGCAGCGACCACGAACCACAGGCTGCCGACCCGGGTCAGCCAGCGCTCGGGCAGGTCGAGCATGCCCAGGCCCACCAGCAGCGAGGCCAGGAACAGGAGGAGATTGCTGGTGCCTGACAGCACCTTGGCCAGCACCTGGCTCAACGCGCCGTCATGCTCGGACCAGCGCCTCACCCGGTGCAGCAAAAAACTGATCGCAGCGCGGGAGACCAGGAAGGTCAGGACGGCCACGGTCAGTGCCAGCAGCAGGTTGAGGATGGAGATACCAAATACGGTGGTATCGGTGAAAAAGGCGATGATGCGTTCGTTCATGTGAGCCTCACCTCTGGTTTGCCCGATTGATTAGCCAAGGTTCTCTTGTTGGGACGCCCAACAGGCCCCACAGGTCGATTGGATTTCTCGGTTTCGGCAAATTCCAGGCGTCGTGGCTGCAAACAGTGCATCTGGCCGGCCGTCCGACACTGGCATTTGATTTGGAGTGTTGGCCCACAGCAAGCGATCTACCGCTGACAACCGTGCAGAGGACAAGCAGATGAAAAGACGAGGCGAAACCTATCGGCAGTGGTGCGACCCGATCTTGCACCACCAAACCCATGAGGAAGCACTCGACAACGGGGTCTGCCTTGAGGTGCAGTCGCGTTTGTCACGGACAGGCGCTACCCAGCTGTTCATCGGCGTCTATCGGGCAGACGGCTCGATGCTGTGTGAACGGGTCTATCATCAGCGCCCCGGCGAAACCATGAGCCGGGCACTGGTCTGGGGCGTTGGCTATGCGCGGCGTTTAGCCAGCGAGGGCGAGGTGGCAAGTGTCGAAGCAGCAGGGCCGTAAGCGTGTGGCTGAATGCCCGGCGATGGGGCTGGGCGTTCAGCCCGTTTGCATCGCCGTGTTCTTTTTCCAACCCCGCAGGTTCATCACGCACAGGCAGACCTGAAGGATGATCAACGCCCAGGCCTGTGCCTGCCAGCCCCACACCCCCCACAGCACGTTGCTGGCAATGAAGCAGCAGAACCCGAGCTTGCGTCGGCCTGGGCGCCGTGAGCCGATGCACCAGGCAGCCAGTACGGTGAGGGCCATGGCGGGCCATTCGAGAAAGTCGATCCAGTCATTCATCCTGCGACATCCGAGCGATTGCGTTTCGATATAAATTGCCCAGCGCCGATTGCCCACCCGGTAAGCCCGGGCCAGCGCGCCCGGAGGGGGCACGCTGGGGGTTGGTCAGGCGGCGCGCTGTTCACCCTTGAGCAGTTTCTTTTGGGCTTCCATGGCCTGGCCCATGTCCTCCAGTTGCTGCTTGCCCAGCAGCTTGCGAGCGGTGGGGAACAACTCGCTCTCTTCTTCCTCGATATGGTGTTCCAGCAGCTCTTTCATCACTTTGACCCGGCCGGCGAATTCCACGCTTCCGGTCTCGGTCTCCAGCAGGTCGGGCAGGACCAGCGAGTCGACCGTGCGGTGTTCCTCCTTGGCCTCGTAGTACATCTTTGCCTCTTCCTTGCCGCCAGCCTGCTTGATCGCCGGGTACAGGATCTCTTCTTCCAGGGCTGTATGGATGGTGACTTCCTGCTTTATGCGTTCCAGCAGCTCGGCGCGTTTCTTCACTGCACGTTCGGTGGTCGAGGACAGTTCCTCGAGCAGTTTCTTCACCAGTTGATGGTCCTGGATCAGCAGTTCGATTGCATTCATGGGGCACCTCTTCAGGGGCTGGGAAAAATCACGGTTGCCTTCGATGGAGTGGGCCACAAGCTGCGGGGTTCAATGCAATTGATCAGCGCACTGGCGGGACGGAGAGTCCAGGCCACTTCGATCCGGGGTGTGATGCGCTCGGCAAGTATCGGGCGCTGGGTAATATGCGACGTATACGGTCGTGCAGTTTCACTGAATCTTTTCTTGCACGCGCTGCTCCTAGATCGTGAATCGTAAAAGGAGAGTCCGATGGCAGGTCAGCAACTTTTCGTGATCGAGTATGCGCTCAGGAGTGAATACCGCACATTCATCATCCGGCTGGACAAGATGGACAACGCCGAAGCGTGGCATTGGGCGAGCTGTGATGCCGGGGTCGGCATCATTCCTCGTTTTGGCCAGCACAAGATCAAGAAGGTCAGCCGGCCCATGGCAGAGCGCTATGGCATTTCCGATGTGAAATGGCGAGCTGCCGGGGAAGGCCCGGAGTTTGTTGCTCCGCCAGTGGACGTCAAGAAGTTCTCAACCCACTCTTGACTGATCGTTGCAGTGGCCAGGGCCGATCCGTCGCCCTGGCCAATATTCGTCATTGACCCAGCGCCGCTCGTCTTCACGCCGTTATTGGCATGGAATTCTCATAGATTTTTACAGATCAAAATTATTTCCAACCACAATAAACACGGGGGCTTCATGAGCTGCCTTATCTGCGCAGGAAGTGCGGTGTCTGTCCAATGTACGGTCGGCTGGGAAGAGCGAAACTGCCCACGCTGTGGGTGTTACCGAATGTCCCAGGCGCTGATTGCCTCGATGATGGAGGAGGGCCAGATCTTCGATGCAGAAAAAATGAGGCTCTGGCTTGGCACGTGTCGTAATGTCGCAGCGGTGCCTACCATAGAACCCCATCAAGCGATATTGATGCGATAACCGGAGGCAGTCATTCGTTTGCGATTATCGATATTTTTCCGTTTCGCTCCACAATCGCAAACTTGATCTGTTGCACCGATTCCAGTCCTTGGCTGTCGCGAGCTGATTCCAGAATGTCGTCCTCGGTCAACCGGGCTCGGCGCATTCGCTGGTGCAGAAACTGCCCATGCTCGACCACCAGGGTTGCGTGGCCATCCAGCAAGCGTGCAAGGGGGCGGGCGTTCAGTTTGGCCAGCGACAGGCCGACATCCAGCACGATCAATGTGGCGATCACCAGCATGGCATTGGTGAACGAAAAGTCTTCGCCCAGCAGCGCCTGCTGGGTCGCCTCGCCAATGATCAGCAGCAGGACGAAATCGAAGGTGGTCAGGTCGGCCAGCGAGCGCCGCCCGGCTATGCGGAACAGCAGCATCAGGGCGAGGTACATTCCGGCTGCGCGGAGGATCGAATCCATGACGCACTCCTATGGGTAGAGGAATGTGGAAAAATGGACTTCAGTCTGCGAGCCTACCCTCACGACGCCTTGCAAAGTACCGACGTGCTCGCTGCGTAGCGTCAGGTACAGGGTGGCCACGCCATCATTTGTCGTACCCAGTTGCAAGAGCACGGCGGGGCCATGGGACATCGAGACCTGCGGCTCGGGCTGCATCGTCTCGATACTGGCCTGGCGAAGCAGTGATCCCGCCAGTTCGACCATGACCGGTTTGCCCGGTACGCCTTGGACGGTGATGAACAGGCTGTCGGTCGTACCGCTGCGGCTGAGGCGCTGGTATTCGACCTTCAAGCGGCCATCCTGGCTTACCGCCTCGGCATCGCTCAACGGGCCGTTACCAAACAGCCCGGCCAAGGCAAGCAAGACGATGATCACCAGCACATACCAACCGACACGTTCGAAGCGCCAGACGCGCTGCTGCATTGGCATGTTCTCTTGGACGGGGTGACGCCTGGAGCACAGCTCATCGTCCGCCATTTCACTGGCCCTCAGGCACGTTCGCCGCGAAGCCAGCGTTGGTGATAGTGAGCCAGGCGCGTGAGGCCGAATTGCGCGCCCTGGCGCATCACATCCATCCTCTGGCCAAAGAAACGCTGGGTTCGGGTAAAGACCGCGACAGGCTCGCCGGCAAAGGCCCAGGCAAAGCACATCGTCCCGGGTGGCACCCCGGACTCAGGGCCGGGCCCGGCGACGCCGGTGGTGGCAATCACCACAGTGGCGTCGCTGTCTCGCAACGCACCCAGGGCCATTTCCCAGGCCACCGGCTCGCTGGTCAGCCCGTAGCGCTCGATCGTTTCGCCACTGACGCCCAACAGGCGCTTTTTTGCACTGGGCGAATACACGACATAGCCACTTTCCAGCACCTCGCCGGTGCCGGGGACTGCCGCCAACATGGCTACCATGCAACCTGCCGTGCACGATTCAGCAGTGGAAAGGATCAACTGATGGTCTTTGAGATAGCCAATCGCGGCCAGTACAGGATCGGACGTCATGAGGGTTTCGACTCGCTTGTTCTTTCGCTGTTGACGCAGCCGTTGCGCGATTGGTTCAGCCATTGTTAGGTCCGCCTGTCCCAAGCCTGACACCTCGCCTGAACTTTGTCCGGCTTGCTGCCTTCACTTGTTTAGGGGCAGCGGACCTTCGGCATAAACCGGTATCGAAACGCTGCGGCTACTCAAACGGAACAATGGAGACAAGCAAATGGGCGATCTCGCAACGTATTTCTGGATTGCCGTGGCGGCCATCATTCTGCTGGTCGATCTATGGGCGATTGTCAGTGTGTTTCGCAGCGACAAATCTGACGCAGTCAAGGTGATGTGGTCGTTGATACTTATCGTGCTGCCCGTCGTCGGGCTTGCCATATGGGGCGTCGCTGGCCCGCGCGGGATCAAGCGCGGCACGGGTCCGACCTCACCCGAACACAGCAAAGGGTAGCGGGCAGGGCTCGCCGCGAGGCGAGCCCTTTTTTGGCTAGAGGATCGGTTTACCGCCCGTCACGGCATAACGTGACCCGCTGATGTAGCTGGCCTCGTCCGAGGCAAGCAGAACGTAAATCGGCGCGACTTCGACCGGTTGGCCAGGCCGCCCCATGGGGTAGCTGGAACCGAAATTCTTGACCGCCTCATCCGGCATGGTGGCGGGTATCAAAGGCGTCCAGATCGGGCCCGGCGCCACGCAGTTCACCCGTATGCCCTTCTTGCCCAGAAGCTGGGCCAGCCCAGCCGTGAAGTTTGCGATGGCACCTTTGGTCGTGGCGTACGCCAGCAGTTGCGGCGAAGGATCATCGGAATTCACCGAGCTGGTATTGATGATCGAGCTGCCTTTGGGCATCGAGGGCAACGCCCGTTGGCAGATGCGGAAGATGGCCGTGATGTTGACGTTGAAGGTCATCAGCCATTCATCGTCGTCGATTTCATCGAGGGTTTCGTGAGACATCTGGAACGCTGCGTTGTTGACCAGCACGTCGATGCGGCCGAACTGTTCAACGGTCTTGTCGACAATGTCATAGCAATGCTGCTTTTGCGCCAGGTCACCGGGGAGCAGCAGGCATTTGCGACCCGCTGCTTCCACCCAGCGGGCCGTCTCCTGAGCATCGTCATGCTCGTCGAGGTAGGCAATGGCGACATCAGCGCCTTCGCGAGCGTAGGCGATGGCCACAGCGCGGCCGATACCGCTGTCGGCACCGGTGATCAAGGCGACCTTGCCGGCAAGCCGGTCATGCCCTGCATAGGTCTGTTCGCCGCAGTCCGGATACGGATCCATCCGGCGCTGCGATCCGGGCACCGCTTGCGGTTGTGAAGGGAAGGGCGGGGTGGGGTAGTCACTCATGGTGGTAGCTCCTGCATTAACGAACGGATGTATCCGTTTGAAACAGCACCGAGCAAAGTGTTGGACGTAATTGGCTGTCGCCGCGACGGACGGAGTGTTCGGCCAATTGCACTGAATTTTCGACAAAGGGCTCAGCTCTACCTGAGAGATGCCAGTCTTCTCAGTACGCCGTTGCTGACCCAGGAGGAATCGAGTGCCCCGTATCATCACGCCCAGCACACCCGAGCACGAGCAGGAGGAGCGTAACGCCAGGATGTTCGGTTCGCCCAAGGAACGCCTGGATTTCTACCGCAAGGAAATCCAGTACGAGACCAGCATCCTGGCCAACCGGACAGACGCCTACCTGGCGGCCCAGTCGTTCCTGGTCATCGCGTTCGTGTCTTCGATGGGCAACCTCAACCAAGGGTGGGGTGAGATGTTCACCCTGGTCGTGCCCGCCTTTCTTGCGTTGCTCGGCGTGCTGAGTTCGCTCAACGCTTGGCCAGGCATTCGTGCTGCTTATCGCATCATTGAACACTGGCAGCTGAAACAGAGTCATCTGCTGCGCAGTGAACCGTTGATGGGGCTGGCTTATGACGAGTCACCGCTGTTTTGCGAGGTCGAGACTTCGCAGGCAGGCCACCGCAAATCGCTGCTGTTTTCCTTGCGCACGCCGTGGATATTCCTTTGTTTCTGGGTCGTGCTGGGCAGCTACTCGGTCTACATTCAGCTGGCATGAATCGGCAGGGCAAGGCCCCGTTGTCGATGCAGGCAATGCACGGCAAGGGGCCGGTTGCAGAAGGGGGCTCAGCTGGCCAGAGCCTTGATCAATTGCTCATTGAAGGCCGGGATATCGTCCGGCTGGCGGCTGCTGATCAGGTTGCCATCCACCACCACTTGCTCATCCACCCAGTTGCCGCCTGCGTTGCGGATGTCGTCCTGTAATGTCTTGTAACTGGTCATCCGCTTGCCCTGTGTCAGGCCCGTCGATACCAGCAGCCAGGCGCCGTGGCAGATCACCGCCAGCGGCTTGCCGGCCGAGTGGTGACTTTTCACCAGCTTCTGTGCCCCCGGAATCAGCCGGATCGTGTCGGAATTCTGTACGCCGCCAGGTAACACGATCGCGTCGTAAAGATCGAGGTGGGCACTGTCAAAGGTGGCATCCACCTCAAACGCGTCCGCAGGCTTGTCGTGGTTCCAGCCGCGTACCGTTCCTTCCTTGTCAGCCAGGATGTCGACCACAGCTCCGCGTTCTGTCAAGGCGTCACGCGGCCCGGTCAGCTCGACCTGTTCAAAACCATCGGTGACCAGAAAGGCCACGCGCTTGCCGTTCAATTGTGTGCTCATCGTTGATTCTCCGTTCTCAATGGTCCCGCAATGTCGGGTTGGTTCGTCGGGTTCGGTCAGCCGCGCCGTCGTTGCGAATGGGTAATGACAAAGCCTGCAAGGAAACCGATAACCGCTGCGCTGAGCAGCAGCGGGGTTTTGTCTTTGGGCGTTCGCCATCCGCCTTCGACACTTCGATGGCCACTGGGTGGCTCGAACAGATTGCCTGAGGACTTTTCGGCACTGGGACTGCGCTGCAGGCCCCTGCGGGCAAGCCACCCGGACAGTACCGGCAGCCCGGGCACCAGGTAGCTGGCCAAATGGGCGATGCGGGCGCTTGCGCCGACGGTAGTGTTGGCGCGAGGCGAGATCGCGCAGGCCACCATGGCCTTTGCCACCCGCTCAGGGTCGTAGATTGGCCCTGGCGGTTTGAGGGCATGACCGGTGTAGTTGCCACCGTCGCGGAAGCCGGGGGTATCCATCACGGCGGGGTAGATGTCGCAGACGTGGATATCGGGGAACTCGGTAAGCTCGCCCCGCAATGCCTCGGTGAGCCCGCGCAAGCCGAACTTGCTGGCCGAATAGGCGGCGGCATAAGGTTGGGCTAGCCAGCTGCCCAATGACAGGGTGTTTATCAGTATGCCGCTGCCTTGCTGCTTGAAGTAGGGCAGCGCAACGTGAGCCCCTCGTAGGTAGCCCAGCAAATCGGTCTGAATCACCTGCTCATGCGCTTCAAGCGGTGTCTCCTCGAAACTCCCCACCGCTCCCACACCTGCATTGTTTACCCAGATGTCTATGCGGCCATGGCCAAATTCGGCAGCGCGGGCTGCCAAGGCTTGTACCTGGTCGCTTTGGGTCATGTCGGTGGTCACGGCCACCGCGTCGGTGCCGCAATCGGTGCATTCGTCCAGCGTTTGAAACAGCGCTTCCTCATCCCGTGCCGCCAGCACCAGACGAGCGCCTTTACAGGCAAAGGCATGGGCAGCGGCTCGCCCTATGCCGCTGGACGCGCCAGTGATCACCACCACCTTGCCACGCAGCGGGCCCTTGATCGGCGAGCCGGTCAATGGCGGAGGCTGGTCGGGGGCGACGGAGGTGTTCATCGGCGCCGTGCAGGGCTCACTGTCCTCGATGGGTGACAGCTGGAGGGTGGTGCCGTCCACCAGCTTCAACGTCAGGTTGCTGATGGTGCCGGCCACCCGATCGGGGAATACGGGCTCTCCTTGAGCATCCAGACTGTCGTAGATGAACCGGTCACCCTCCAGCCATCCAACCGCCGTCAACAGCTCCGGGCCCAGGTAATACTTGCCATCCTGAAAGAAGCCGGGGAACTGATGGGCCCGCTCGATGTTTTCGACACAATAGCGCTCACCTGGCTTCATTCCTGTCGCTTGATCAATCATGGTGCAAGCTCCTGTGCGCTTAAACGTAGTCGGGGCCGAGCGTCCCGGATGCCGCCCCTGGAACAAGGATCACCTTGCGGCAGTTATCCTCTTTCTGATCGAACATCTTGTAGCCCAGGGCTGCCTCTTCCAGCGCGAGGCGATGGGTCACGATCAATTCCGGCTGCAGCCGTCCTGCTTCGATATGCTCGAGCAGCTCGGGAAGGTACTTTTGAACATGGGTCTGCCCCATCTTGAAGGTCAGGCCCTTGTCAAAGGCATCTCCGAACAGGAAGCCGTGGATGAACCCGGCATAGACACCTGGCACGCTGACCACGCCGCCACGTCGCACCGCCGCGATGCTCTGACGCAGCGCCTTGCCGCTGCTGCCCTCCAGCTTCAGGGCCGTCATGACGGTTTCCGTGGTGCTGCCCTTGGCTTCGAACCCGACGGCATCGATGACTGCGTCGACGCCGCGCATACCGGGTGTCTGGCGGATGATGCTGTCGGCAGGGTCGTCATCCTTTTCGAAATTGATCGGGATGACGCCGTAGGCATCCTGGGCATAGGCCAGCCGGTAGTCGTTGTCATCCACCATGAAAATGGTGTGAGCGCCCAGCATCCGTGCGCAGGCGGCACTCAGCAGCCCCACCGGCCCCGCGCCATAGATCGCCACCGACGAGCCTTGGCCGATCTGGGCATTGACCACAGCTTGCCAGGCGGTGGGCAGGATGTCGGAGAGGAACAGCACTTTGTCATCAGCGAGGCTCGTCGGGACTTTGAACGGCCCGACGTTGCCCTTCGGCACCCTGACATAATCGGCTTGGCCTCCCGGCACGCCGCCGTACAAGTGGCTGTAGCCAAACAGCGCTGCGCCGGGTGGAATGCCCTTCTTGTTGAGGATCGCTCCCCGCCCGGTGTTGGTCGTTTCGCAGGCGGCAAACAGATCGTGCTGGCAGAAGAAGCAGCTGCCACACGCGATGACGAACGGGATCACGACGCGGTCGCCAACCTGCAGGTTGGTCACGTCTTTGCCGACCTCTTCGACGATGCCCATGAACTCGTGGCCGAAGATGTCGCCGTGCTCCGTTGCCGGGATCTTGCCGTGATAGAGGTGAAGGTCGGATCCGCAGATGGCGGTGGCGGTCACCCTCAGGATGATGTCGTCCGCTTCGGTGATGATCGGGTCAGGGACGGTATCGACCCTGACATCGTTAGCGCCGTGGTAAGTCAGTGCTCTCATGCTGTTCGCTCCTGCATCACAAAAAATCGTGGGGGTATGCAGGGGAAGCCTGGTGGGCGGTCAAAGTTCAGACCAAGTTGTTCAGTGGTGATCATGGACACGGCAGAACACACATGCAGGTCGAGTCAAAGCGTAAAAACTGGATTGACCAGCGCCCCAGCATGCACTTAGGTGCCATGCGGTCACACCGCTGACCTGTCCCAGCTGAACCTATTCACAGCTGTGTGCTCGACAGTCAAAGCGTGCGAGGGCAGGCGAGATGAACGCGATCAACCAGCAGATCAGCCAGGAACAGCGCCGTCTGGTTGCAGTGAACCGTTGGTTCATGGTCTATGACGATGTCGAGCGCAGGCGTAATTGCCCAAGCAGCCACCACGAAGCGCTGCTTGGCCAGGCCGACGAGATGGACCGCTTGGGACTCATTGGCTGGCGCGAGTGGCGGGATCTACGGCGCCTCGCCGACCGTGCATTTCTAAGAGCCATAGCCGGCGCGGACTATCATCGCGTCCCCGGCGAACGATTCCAGCCTGAGCCCACTTGAATCACTGTGGCAGGGCAGCACGTCACCCAAGGGCTGAGCAGGTCAATGCCCCCCGGCCGCGTTGCCAAGGCCCACATTTACGGGGTCTGGCAGGGTGGCTTCGGCTTGTCCGCGCTTACGCTGTCAGCGCCGCCCTGCTGCAGCGCCATCAGCGCAGGCATGTCGAGTATCTCCACCAGCCTGCCTTGCAGGCTGACGATGTGCAGTGCGCGCAGGCGGGCGACAGAGCGGCACACGGTTTCCAGGCGCAAACCCAGGTACGAGGCCATGTCCTCGCGAGACATGCGCAACATGAAGCCATGGGCCGAGTAACCGCGGCTGACGAAGCATCTGGACAGCCCCACCAGGAAGTTGGCCAGCCGTTGTTCGGCGGTGAGGTTGCACAGCATCAGTACGCGCTGGTGCTCACGTACGATTTCCCTGCTCATCAAGCGATTCAGGCTTTGCTGCAGGTCGGGATAGGCCCGCGCCAGGGTTTGCAGGCGGCGGTAGGGCACCGGGCAGACTTCGCTGTCTTCCAGGGCTATGGCGTCGCAGACATGGCGTTCGGTGGCAATGGCATCGAGGCCGAGCACGTCACCCGGCATCCAGAAATTGATCACCACGCCCTGGCCTTCGATGGTGTTGAGGCTGGTCTTGAAACTGCCGCAGCGCAACGCATAGAGCGTGGTGAGAGGGACATCGGCATTGAACAGCGCGGCGCCCTTGCGAATACGCATACGGGGCCCAATCAGCGTGCCCAGGCAACTGTTGTCGTTGAGCGGCAAGCCGGTGGGCAGGCACAGGCCGCTGACGCGGCAGTCCTTGCACAGCGACGTCAGCGGCCTCAGGTGTATGGGGGTTGCCGCGTGCGATGCATCGGGTTGATCGAGCAGCGTGACCTTCAGTTGACCAGACATCGTCAGGCCCCCTTCGCGCATCGGCGTTCAGCCGAGCCGGTGCGGCTGAAGGAGGGGGCTAGCCTGTCAAACGAGTGGGGGGCGTTGATGCGGGCAAGCAATCGCTCGGCGAATTGTTCGGCTTCAGTGGCCGTATTGAAGCTCACCCGGCAGTCATCCAGGCGTACCCACCAGCGGTTGTGTTCGGTGTTTTTCTCGACGTAGACGTTCATCGGAGCCTCGATCCGCCAGACAACTGCGGGCACTGCAAAACGAAGGCCTCCCTGGCGATTACATGAGGGCCAGGGCAGGTGTACCGAGGCTCAGTAATTTTTTCTTGGTCCAGGGTCAGCGTGCGCCGGATTTGCCAGGAATGGTTGATCCGCATCAAGTTCCCGCTTGGGCTGAATCACCGTTCGTCGACACGAAGCGTGAGTTGATAAACGTCAAGTCGCGCTCAAGGCGATGGCAGATCATCGAGGCATGCTTCCCAACTGCAGAGGTGTGCCATGGACAACCCGCAACGACTCTTGCTGATCGCGTCGCCCCTGATGCGCCGAACCCCGGTCTATGATCGCGCTGCAGCATTGGCCAAGGCCAAGGGCATGGCGTTGCACATCGTCGCTTTCGACTACCTCGAGGGGCTGGCCACGGCGGGCCTGGTCAATGACCAGGCCCTGGCGGTGATGCGCGATGGTTATGTGCGCCAGCACCGCGAGTGGCTGGAAAGCCAGGCGCTACCAATGCGGCGCACTGGCATCACGGTCACCACCGAAGTGGTCTGGGTGCTGCATCCGCTGAACGAGATCCTGGTGCATTTGCGCGAGCAACCGTTTGCCATGCTGATCAAGGAGTTCGAGCACGAGCCCTGGTGGATACGCGCCATGTTCACCTCGCTGGATGTCCAGCTGTTGCGCGATACGCGCATACCGTTGCACCTGGTACACAAAGCCAGCCACGCCTTGCCGCGCAGGATACTGGCGGCCGTCGACCTGTCCAGGCCCGAAGACCAGTATGAAGGCTTCAATGACCAGATCATCAGCGAGGCACTGAAACTGGCCTTGCAGTGCAACGCCCAGATCGACTTGCTCTACGTCTACGACCTGGGGTCGATGTACCTGGACGCCGGCGGTAGCCGTGAGCATTCGTTCGTATTCGACTCCAACCTCGCCCAGACCCTTCACGAAGCCCAGAGTGAGGCCTTCCAGGCGCTGGCCGAGCGCAATGGCATCGCCAGCGAGCACCGCCACATGCACATGGGCGATCCAGCCAAGGTCCTGGCCTTGTTCATGGATAGCCATGACATCGACGTGCTGGTGATGGGCAGCTATCACCACCATGGTATCGGCTGGTTCATCGGCAGTACCGCGGAGCGTGTCATGCACCGGTTGTCCAGCAGTGTGCTGGTGATCTCGCCCGAGCATTCACAGGGATGACGCACAAGGCCCTTCAGGGCCTTGTCGCTCAGGCGTTGAGGTCCAGCTCATGGATGATTTCGCTGACGTCGCCGCCCAGGTAACGCGAGGTGAAGCCTAGCGCCTTGGTCAGGCGGTGCATGGCGTAGTTGCTCGCCAGGTCCCGGGATACCATGCTCTGGTAGCCATTGCGCCGTGCCGCCTCGATCAGGTGCTGCAGCAGGCGCCGGCCCAGGCCTTTGCGCTGCCAGCCCTCGCTGACCGCAACCGCGCATTCGCAGCTCAGGCTGCCCGCCATGCCGGCATAGCGGCTGACGCCGACCTGCTGCAACTTGCCATCCACATGGGCGAGTGCGACATAGGCCATGCGCTGATGCTGATCGACCGGCATCCAGCGCGGGTCGAGGCTGGGCATTGCACCACTGAGCCCGGCGATGAAACGAAAGCGCCTGGCCTCGTAGGCGATGGTGCTCAGAAAGCGCTTGTCCCGTTCGTGGTCGTCCTCGCGCAGCGGGCGGATCAGCACGGCTGCACCGTCGTCAAGCGTTTCGACCCAATGTTCACCGGCTTGCGCCTGTTCGATCTGCTGCTCGTTCATGCTGCCTCCCGCTGGCCTGATCGGTAACTGGTGCAGCCGTTGTAACGTGGCCGACCGGTTCGGTTCTGACAATGGTCAAGTTCAGCGCCGATGGCGGTTTTCTGATCTGCATCAAGCGCCAGCGCGGCTGGGCGCGGAACATCGCCTGCATCACCCCCCAGTCGCGCAAGCCCGGAGGTTCATCATGGGTCAATACCGTCAACTGCTGGTGCTGCTCACCGAGGTCGATGCGCATTCAGCGGCGTTGCGCAGGGCCTTGGCCCTGGCACACGTCAGTGCTGCCAGCGTGCATGTGCTGGGGCTGTTCGAGCCGACCGAGGAGCACCTGCTGCGCGAGGAGCGGCTCAACGAAGCCGACATCAAGCGCCAGTACGAACGCTATCGGGCAAAGCTGGAGAGCTTGGTCGAGCATCATCGTGGCAGTGGCATCACGCTGACGGTCGATAGCCTGAACGCCGACGATATCCGAAGCACGGCCATTGACTACATCAGCGAACTGCAGCCTGACATGCTGCTCAAGGACAGCGAAAATGCCTCGGCCCTGGCGCGGCTGTTCGGCACGCCGCTGGACTGTGCCTTGATGCGCAGCTTGAAGGTCATCACCCACTTCGTGCCGCGGGACGCCGTGACGCTGCCGCGGCGGATCCTGGTTTGCGTGGATACCGCGTTCAGCGAGACGCCTGCGCTGCAGGAACACTTCAACCGTGGGCTCATTCGCGCCGCCCAGGCATTGGCGCTGCAGTGCGATGCGCCCTTGCACCTGTTGTCGGCCTACAACCTGGCGGGCGTGTTTGCCGCCGACATGCATGTGACCCAGGCCTGGATCGAGGAGATGCGCGCAGCGCTGCAGGAACCCTTCGAGGCCTTGGCCGACGCCGAGGGCGTCGCGCCGGAGCGCAGGCATTTCATGGAAGGCGGGCCGGTGCAGGTCATCCGTGAACAGGTGGCTGCGCTGGATATCGATGCGTTGGTGATGGGCGTCGTGCAGCCCAAAGGGCTGGACAAGCTGTTGGGCGATACCACCGAACGGATCGTCAGCCACCCGCCCTGCAGTGTCCTTGCGGTGCACCCCGACGTAGCCGAGCAGTGGGAGCCTTGAGCCATGCAATTGACCTTTCTTGGCGGCACCGGAACCGTGACCGGTAGCAAATTCCTGCTGACCCGCGACAGCACGCGGGTACTGGTCGACTGCGGGCTGTTCCAGGGCTTCAAGCAACTGCGCCTGCGCAACTGGGAGCCGCTGTCACCGGCCCTGCGTGCGCTTGATGCGGTGGTGCTGACCCACGCCCACCTTGACCACAGCGGCTATCTGCCGGTGCTGGCGCGGGAGGGCTACCGCGGGCCGATCTACGCCACCCCGGCCACCTGTGCCCTGGCGCAGATCCTGTTGCTGGACAGTGCGCGTTTGCAGGAGGAGCAGGCCGAGCATGCCAATCGCCATGGCTACTCCAAGCACACGCCAGCGCGCCCGCTCTATACCGAGCAGGATGCCAGGCAGGCCCTGGCCCTGCTGCAGCCAGTGGAGCTGCATCAGCCATTGCCGATCGCCGATGGCATGCAGCTGCTGATGCGCACCGCCGGGCATATCCTCGGTGCGGCGACGGTGCAGATCAGCGCCGAAGGCCAGACCGTGCTGTTCTCGGGGGACCTGGGGCGCCCTAAGGACCCGATCATGCGTGCGCCTGAGCTGGTCAGGACGGCCGACGTACTGCTGATCGAATCGACCTACGGTGATCGCCAGCACCCTGAAGAGTCGACCGCACAGTACCTGGCCAAGGTCATCAATGAAACGCTGTTGCGCCATGGCATCACCCTGGTGCCATCGTTTGCCGTCGGCCGCGCCCAGTTGCTGATGTATTACCTGTACACGCTCAAGCGCGACCGGCTGATCCCGGATATCCCGGTCTACCTGAACAGCCCGATGGCCACCGACGCCACCGCCCTTTACCAGCAGTACCGCAGCGAACATCGGCTGACTGCAGCCGAATGCGCCGCCATGTGCCAAGGCACGCATATCGTGCGTACGGTCGATGAGTCCAGGCACCTGGACCAGCTGCGCGAGCCTGCGGTGATCATTGCCGCCAGCGGCATGGCCACCGGTGGCCGGGTGCTGCACCACCTCAAGGCACTGGCCCCCAACCCACGCAACAGCATCCTGTTCTCGGGCTTCCAGGCCGGCGGCACGCGGGGGGCCGATATCGTCGCCGGTGCGCGCAGCGTGCGCCTGCACGGCGAAGACGTGCCGATAAGGGCACAGGTGCATGCCATGGAGAACCTCTCCGCGCATGCCGACGCCGACGAAATCATGGAGTGGTTGCGTGGCTTTGCCCGGCCGCCGCGGCAGACCTATGTCATTCATGGCGAGCCGCACGCTGCCGACACCTTGCGCCGGCGCATCAGCCTCGAACTCGGCTGGCAGGTCTGCGTGCCGGAATATCAGGAAACCGTCGCCATCGACCCGGTGCGCTAGCCAGGCGCGGGAGGTGAATCATGAGTACGCAAGCAAGGGCGAAACTGCGGGCCTGGATGCACAGACCCAAGGGCAGCCTGGGCTGGATCGTGGCCATCGTGGCATTGCTCGTCGCCGCGTCGGTGTACCGCGCATCGAGCCCCAGCTGGCGCATGCCCATGCGCGATCCGGCGGTGCTCCTGAGCCTGCTGGCGTTGAGTGTCGCGCTGGGGTGGGCGGTGCAGCGGGGCTTCAGACGCACGGTCGGCAAGGCCATTTTCAATGGCCAGGAGACGGGTTGGCAGGCCAGGTTGGCGTTGCTCCGTTCGATTACCCAGGAATCGAACCGGTTGATGAGTGTGTTGCTGCTGCTGGTCCTGCTCGGTACTGGCACCGTGTGGCTGGCCGGGCGCTCCGTGGCGCAGATCGTGGAAAACTGCACGGCCAACCTGCAGGCCCAGGTCGACGTACCAGAGGATGAGAAGCTCGCGGCGCTGGTCGGCAAACCCGTGTGCACGTGCATGGCTCAGACCTTTCTGGAGCGCAACGGGGTGCTGCGCCTGGCCCTGTTCGAAACGCCCCTGCAGGAGGTGAGTGGCCTGAAGGCGTTGACCCCCGCGGATGAGCAGCGTTGCCTCGCGCAGTTCGACCTGTTGCCCGAGGAGGGACGTGCAGTCACGCCTTGAACCCTCACTGGCACCATCGGATGCTGCAATGACAGGCGCCCATCGCGGCGCGGGAGGTGTTGATGTCCCATGATCTTGCCCAGCCCACCGTGTTTGCCGACCGGACCCAGGCGGGACGATGCCTGGTCGAGCCCCTGGCCCGTTACGCGGGCAGGCACGACGTGATCGTGCTCGCATTGCCGCGTGGTGGCGTTCCGGTGGCTTTCGAAGTGGCGACCGCCCTCGATGTGCCCCTGGACCTGCTGGTGGTGCGCAAGCTCGGCATGCCGTTTCACCCCGAGTTCGCCATGGGGGCGATAGCCAGCGGCGCAGTCACGGTGCTCAACGACGACATGCTGCGGGCCTGTCCGGTAAAGCCTGCGGTGTTCGACGCCGTGGTCGCCAGCGAAACCGAGGAGCTGACGCGGCGCGTTCGAGGAGCGCCGTGGACAACACATGGCGCAGCTCCTTGCGCTGGGGGTCACGCCAGTCGCTGAGGCAGGCTCGAACATGTGCCGGTCGCGCAGGTTCCAGGAAGCCGTCGAGCCTCGGTAGAGGGCCCGGTAGCACTGTTCGAAGGGCCGTTCATGGGTGACTCCCGTAGTCGGGCCGCCGCACCTTGACCCGTCAAGGTGCGGCGGCCCAGGGTCAGATCAGCGAGAGCCGGTGAATGACCTGGCTGGGGTCATCCGGGTCGGCGGCGGTGGTGAACCCCGCCGCCTTGGCCAGGTCGCGCATCGCATGGTTGGCTGCCGCGTCGACCGAATACATCTGCCGCAAGCCCTTGGCCCGGGCATGATCGATCAGGTGCTTGAGCAGCAGGCGACCCAGGCCATGGTGCTGCCAGCTGTCCATGACGGTAACGGCAAATTCGCACTCATCCTTGCCACTGGCGGTGGCGTAGCGGGAAATGCCCACTTCCTGCAATTCGCCATCCACGTGGGAGAGGGCGACGTAGGCCGCCTGGCGATCCTGGTCGACCTTCATCAGCTGGTCGAGCATGGCTTCACCGGGCTCCCTGAGCTGGCACAGGAAGCGGAAATGCCGTGATTCGGGCGATAGCCGTTCGATGAAGGCTTTTTCGCGTTCACGGTCCTGGGCCTGCAAGGGCCTGATCAACACGTGAACGCCGTTTTCAAGGGCTTCGATCCAGTGTTCACCCGAAGGCTTGGGGAACGAAGGCGTTGTGTGCACACGGGAAGTCTCGGCGGGCGCCATGGCAATGTCCTCTATGTCGAATGAACCAGGAAGTTCAGTGTCGGCAGCGGGCCATTCGCTGACTTGACACTTGTCAATTGCGTCACTCATCACCTGTCAAAGCGACAGAACAAGCGGGTCGTGCAACGCATGCGATCCCGCTATGGCCAACTGCTGCTGGCGCGCCTTGGCGTGGACCACCAGCAAGCTGCAGGTGAGGCTGCCCAGCAGGTATTCAAGGGTCGCGAACTGCCAGGCGCGGTGAGGGCTGGTGATCACCACGGTGTCGTAGCCGCAGCGATTGGCATAGGCACAGAGGGTGTGTGCGCCTGAGCCGACGATCAGGTGGTGATGAACGTCAGGTACCCCCAGCTGCGCGGCGAAATGTTTGCATGCGCTTGCCAGGGTTTCGTACGAGGGGATTTCCGCCAGGCTGTAGTGCTCGCTGTGGCGCAGCAAGGCGGCCTGGTCATAGACGGAGAACAGATGCATCTTCGCCTTGCGCGCATGGCTTATGAGCCTCGCGGTTTCGACGACCTCGGCGTTCGCGACGCCATCGTCCAGGTCTTCGCAACTGGCTGGCGCCGCGACGAACAGCTTGGCTTGGCCAGGCGCTGCCCGTTCCCGTGCGAACAACACGGGGCAGGGCGCAAGCCGCATGAGTTCGAGGCCGAAAGCGAGGTCCCCGTTCACTTGAGCTTGCAGGATCACCAGGTCGGCGTCGCATGCCCTGGCCAGCTTGACCAGCGCTTTGGCCGAGGGCTTGATTCGCCTGACCTCGGGCTCCACGTGGATGCCGCGGTCGAGGAACCCTTTGACCAGGCTTTTCTGCCGGCTCAGGTTGTCAATGTGCCTGGCCTGCGCAGCAGGCGCTGGCTGGATGGCCAGGGTCACCGAGGCGCCGATGACCTGCGCCAGCTCCACCGCCTGTTCGATCGCCGGATCATAACGATCCTCGTCACCCACAATCACCAGCAACTTACTGATTTGCATGCTCTTTCACCTTATTGGCAGATAGCGCCCCGGCAAACAGTCGGGCTGCAACTAAGCGTTCGATGCTTGAGCATGCGGGCATAAGCAAGTGGCGGCTTGATCTTCATCAAGTCGCATCAGGTAGCGTCCGACCCTTGGTCGGACGGACCGCCAGCGTTCAGTGCAGCCGCTAACTTGATTAGATGCCCGCCTGCAAAAAAGCGGAGGCATCGTCATGTCAGGCTCTGCGGAAATGGGGGCAAGGCCCCATGTGAAGTGCCTTGCGTGCTCGTTGAGCCGGCTTTGCCTGCCCGCCAGCCTCAGTGCCGACGAAGTGGACAAGCTGGAGCGAATTGTCCGCCGTAACCGGCCGTTGAAGCGGGGTGAGTACCTGTTCAAGGCCAACGAACCCATGGAGCACGTATTTGCCTTGCGCTCCGGGGCGATCAAGAATTTTCTGCTCGATACCGAGGGCAGCGAGCGGGTCACCGGCTTCCTCCTGCCGGGCGAGATGCTCGGGCTGGACGCTATCGGTGCCAGTCATTACCGAAGCTTTGCCATTGCCCTGGAACTCTCGCTGGTGTGCTCGATCAGGCTGGACCAGTTGGTGGACCTGTCCGGCCAGATCCCGGGGCTGCGCTACCAGTTGCTGCACATGCTCAGCCTGGGGATCCAGGGCAAGGACGAGCACCTGCGCTGCTGTCACGGGCGTGCCGATCAGCGGCTGGCGATCTTTCTGCTGGACATGTCCACGCGCTACCAGGCACGCGGGCTGCGGGCAGATATGTTCACCCTGCCCATGTCCCGCGGTGATATCGCCAACTACCTGGACCTCACGCTGGAAACGGTCAGCCGATTGTTCAGCCGGTTCATTCATGCAGGGTTCATGCAGTGCGCCGGGCGTGAGGTCAGGCTCACCGACATGCAAGGCCTGGTCAACCTGACTCGTCTGGAGGAGCCCACTTGAGCGCGGCAAGCAGCCGGTCATAGCGTTGCACTGGCCAGCCTTCAGCGAGGTGCTCCGCCCCGATCGGGCATGGCAGATGATCCATGCGTATCCAGATGCGCTGCGGCGCCACACCTGTTTGCCAGCACAGCCGGGCCACCTGGCGCGCCACCTGTGACGGTGCGCAACAGTACACCGTGTCCGGGGCAAAGCGGGTCAGCAAGCGCCGGGTTTGCCATCCGCCACCGCTGTTGTCGCGCGGCACTGGCGAAAGCGCCGCCAGCCAGGTTTGGCACTCCTCTGGCAGCAGATCGGCGGCAATGCCGTTATGTGACAGCTGCACCTGGACCCGGGGCAGCCAGCAGCGGATCTCATCCAGCGCGCCCAGCAAGGGCAGCAGGCCGTCGGCGCGACTGATGGCCAGCAACCGTTCGCTTTGCAGGGGCAGCGGCCAGGCGCTGCCAAGCGGCCCGGAATAATCGAACTGTTCCCCCGGCTTACCCAATGGCTGTGCATGATGGATGCTGACGATGAATTGCCCGGCGACACCAGGCAGGGTCACGTAGCTGCACGGCCAGCATTCGGTACCACGGCCGAGCAGGCAGTACTGGCCTGCCATTGCCTCGCTGCACGGCTGGCGGCACAGGGCCAGGCGCACGAACTGCTGGATGCCTGGGCCTGGCAACGTTTGCAGCAAGCGGACACTGGCACCGCCATCCTGATTCATGGCTGCCTCGCACTGTAAGCATATCTTGCTGATATCAGCCTAGGTCGTGGCCGCTGCGGCATCTTGACCAGGATCAAACCGGCTGGCGCAGGGGGCGCCTCGTGGTTGATAAAGATCAAACGGTGCTTTGCCCGACGGCGCACATTCGAGGGGTCTCCCTGGGAGGCATTATTCATTCTAGGAGGTCGCCATGTCAGAAGTTGCCAAAAAAGTGCCTGTTACCCCGGTCGCCACCCAGCCCGCCAACGCCTCGCCGCCCAGCGTCGAACCCTCGGAGCTGTGGCGACCCTTCCAGCAATTGCGCCGTCAGATCGACAGCCTGTTCGAGGATTTCGGACGGCGGCCGATGCGCATGCCGTTCAGCCACACACCGTTCGATCTAGAGCCTTTCTGGCGGCGTGACCTGTTCAGCCACGGCATGCCGGCCATGGATATCAGCGAGCTGGCCGAGGAGTACCGCATCAGTGCCGAGTTGCCCGGCGTGGATGACAAGGACATCGAGATCAAGCTCGCCAATGGCAACCTGGTGATCCGCGGTGAGAAACACGAAGAAGTGGACGAAAAACGCAAGGAATATCACCTGTCCGAGCGCCATTACGGCAGCTTCGAACGGGTCTTCCAGCTGCCCCGTGAAGTCGACGCCGAGAAGATCAACGCCCAGTTCAACAAGAGCGTGCTGCTGGTGCACCTGCCCAAACGCGCCGAAGCCATCCATCCGGAAAAGGTGATTCCGATCAAGAGTGGTAAATGATCACCCCTTTTTACTGTATCGAGGAGCAAGGAGGCTCCGCCTGTGGAGGTAGAACATGATGTCCATTGGCAAATACTGCAACCGGGACGTGGTCACCGCACCGCCCGGTATCTCCATCTATGCCGCGGCGCGCATGATGAATCAGTACCATGTCGGCGATCTGGTGCTGGCCGAACATGTCGACCGCGAGCGTTGTCGGCCTATCGGCCTGATCACCGATCGCGACCTGGCGTTGCGTATCATTGCGCGCAACCCACCGGATCAGGAAGACCTGCAGGCAATCGATGTGCTGCCCCGGCCTCTGATCACCGCCAACCAGAACGAGGACCTGTTCGATGTGATCCTCAATATGCGCCGCGCCAATATCCGACGCATTCCGGTAGTCGATGATTTCGGCCTGCTGGTCGGAATCGCCACGGCGGACGACCTGGTGGGCCTGCTGTCGGACCACCTGCACGAACTGTCACTGCTGATCCGCCAACAGAGCCGGCGGGAGGAAGATCTTCGCGGCGAAGACCTTTGAGCGCGCTTGGGCGCGACAACCTGGACCGTTACCTTACTTGGCCTTCCAGTACTTCTGCATTTCCAGGAACAGGAAAGACGCGGTCCAGGTGATCAGCACCAGACCCGTCAGGGCCTGCAGGCCGGTGAGGTACTTCAAATGGCCGGTGGGCGCGATGTCACCGAAACCTATCGTGGTATAGGTGGTGAAGGAAAAATACACGCAGTCGAGGAAACTCCCGTCGAAATTGCCGCTGAGCGTGCCCCAGCCTCGGGCATGGGCCATCAGGTAATAGGCCAGGGCAAAGCACCACACCTCCACAGCGTGGGCCAGCAGTGCACCGAATACGCCTGCCACGATGCAAAAGCGGCTCCAGAGCTTGAGCCGAGGCAGCCAGTCATTCAGGCGCAGCAGGCATTCGTAATGAATGATCACCACCAGGATCACCACCAGCATGTTGATCAGTGTCACAGAGAGCATGGCAGGTACCCTGGCCAGGATTGACGGTTCACTTCGTGGCATTGACCAGCACATAGGTGGCGGGCTCATCGGCCTGTGGTCGCAACGCCGGGAATTCTTCGGGGGTGATGGACTCCTTGGCCAGCAACAGGCGCGCGCCTGCATCCAGGTCGCTGCGGCGCTGCTCCAGCAAAGAGCGGGCACGGCCATACGCTTCTTCCAGCAAACCGCGGATGGCCAGGTCGATCTCGCGCGCAGTCTGCTCGGAGTAGTCCTTGTGCGCCTGGTGCAGTATCGAGTCGCCCAGAAAACCGGCCTGTTGCCGCTCCAGTACCGCCTGGCCCAACACCGGATTCATGCCGAAGCGGGTGACCAGCTGGCGGGCAATGTCGGTGGCGCGCCCCAGGTCGTCGGCGGCGCCCGTGGAGACCTGGCCGAACGCAAGGTGCTCGGCGGCGCGCCCGGCCATCAGCACGACCAGGCGGTCGCGCAGCATCTGCGCGCTGATCAGGAAGCGGTCATCGGTCGGCCGCTGCAGGGTGTAACCCAATGAACCCGCAGCGCGGGGGATGATCGACACCTTGTGTACCGGGTCCATTGCCGGCAGGCTGCTGGTGGCCAGGGCATGGCCCATTTCGTGGTAGGCCACCACCTGGCGTTCGTCACTGCGCAAGACGCTGCCTTTGCGCTCGACACCCGCCACCAGGCGCTCGACCGCAGCGGTAAAGTCCTCCAGCTCGACCCACTGGCTGGAGCGCCGGGTAGCGACGATGGCAGCCTCGTTGACCAGGTTGGCCAGGTCGGCGCCCGTCAGGCCCGGGGTGATTTCGGCAATCCGCTCGCAGTCCAGGTCGTTCTTGTAGATGATCTTGTGCAGGTGGACTTTCAGGATCGCCAGGCGGCCCTTGCGGTCGGGCCGGTCGATGAGGATCTGCCGGTCGAAGCGCCCGGCACGCAGCAGCGCCGGGTCCAGCACTTCCGGGCGATTGGTCGCTGCCAACAG
Source organism: Pseudomonas sp. NBRC 111130 (assembly GCF_001320485.1). Classification (NCBI taxonomy): domain Bacteria; kingdom Pseudomonadati; phylum Pseudomonadota; class Gammaproteobacteria; order Pseudomonadales; family Pseudomonadaceae; genus Pseudomonas; species Pseudomonas sp. NBRC 111130. Next base: position 125,694 of record NZ_BCBG01000104.1, on the reverse strand, counting down.
CACCACGCCTTCCCGTGGGTCGAAGCCGTCGAGCTCGGCGAGCAACTGATTGAGGGTCTGTTCTTTCTCGTCATTGCCGCCAAAGCTGCCGACGCCGCGCATCTTGCCCAGGGCATCGAGCTCGTCGATGAAAATGATGCATGGTGCGGCCTGGCGGGCCTGCTCGAAGAGATCACGCACCCGCGCGGCGCCCACGCCCACGAACATCTCCACGAACTCCGAGCCGGAAATCGAGAAGAACGGCACTGCCGCTTCCCCGGCGATGGCCTTGGCGACCAGGGTCTTGCCGGTGCCCGGTGGGCCTACCAGCAAGGTGCCCTTGGGCACGTGTGCGCCCAGGCGCGCATACCACGCCTTGTTTTTCAGGAAGGACACGATCTCGGTCAGCTCGCCCTTGACGTCGTCGATACCGGCCACGTCGGCGAAGGTCACCTGGGTGTCATGTTCGACATAGACCCGCGCGCGCGACTTGCCCACCCCCATCAACCCGCCCAGCCCCTGCTTCTGCCCCAGGCCATGGAACAGGAAGTACCACAGCACCAGCATCATCAACAGTGGCATCATCGCGCCCACCACGGTCGCTAGCGTGCTGTCCTCGACCACGCCAGAGAAAGCCACCCCAGAGCGCCCCAGCTGCTCGCTCAGTGCCGGGTCGACGCGCACGGTGGAGAACACCGAGTGGCCATCGATCGGCTCCTGCAGCCTGCCGAGAATACGCTCGTGCTCGACATGCAGGTCGCTGACCTTCTGCTGATCGAGCAATTGCAGGAACTGGCTGTAGGGAATGGCTTGCACGGCCGGCTGGCTGAACAGGCCGAACTGCACGGCAGCGAGCACCGCCAGGCCGACTGCCAGGAAGTAGAGCTTCCAGGGCTGATCCTTGTTCATGGCCATCTCTCCTCGGCGCGGCGGCGCTAGGCGATCAACAGGTAATCTTCGACCTTGCTCACGCCCGGCACCGACCAGGCCGCACGCTCGACCACTTCCCGCTCGCGCAGCAAGTGCACCTTGCCTTCCAGCTTGACCACGCCACCGTTGACCGTGACGCGGATGCCCTCGGCCTGGATTTCGGCGCTGCGCTTGAGTGCGTCCTCGATGTGGCGCTTGATATCGACCGCGTCGGCGCGGGCCTTGAGGGTGATGCGGTTGTGCACGCCAACCACGCCCGACAGGCGCCAGACCGCCTGCTCGATCGCTTCCTTCTGGTATTGCCAATCGAGCTGGCCCTCCAGGGTTACCGTCCCTTTTTGCACGGTGACCTTGATGCCCTCCACGTTGGCGTCCGAGCTCCAGGCGATGATGTTCAGGGCGCGGCTGGCAATGGTGTCGTCAGCGGTCCCTTCGAGCTTGTTCAGGCGTACCTCTATCTCCTCGGCCAGCCCGCGCACGCCTTTCATGGCCTTGACCGTGCGCTCGGCGCTGACTTTCTGGGCATAGCTGTTGACGTGCCCGGAGAGGGTGACCACACCGTTCTGCACCGTCACTCCGATGCTGGCGGCATTGATATCAGGTTTGAATTCCAGCTCTTCGAGCACAAGGTCTCGCAGGTCAAGGTCGTTCATGATCGGCTCCGGTAGCGGACAGGGGGAGGGGCTCAAGTGCCCTGAGTCCTTGTTTTTACCCTTGTGCCCCGCAGCGCGATTGATAAAGGTCAAACCCGGTGAACAGGCCGCTCGCGGTTGACAAATGTCAGGCTCGGGCGCACGTCGCCCCGGATACTCAGCGTGTCCTGGGCATGCACGAGGGTACCGACATGCGACGTTATGTGCTTTGCGGGTTGGCCGGCCTGCTGCTGGTTAGCGCGTCCGGTTGCACGGCGTGGCGCGCCGAGGAATACGATGCGCGCCTGGAGTCGGCGGAGGACAATGCCGCCACTGCACGGTTGCGCGCCGATCAAGTGTGCTACCGCATCGATCTGGTCGAGCAGACCGCCAACGAGGCACTGCGACGGGCGATCCAGGCTCAGGACGAGGTGCAGCAACTGCGCCAGCAAGCCAGACGCAAGTAGCCCGCCATGCTGCGTCGATGGCTCGACCCCACACTTTTGATGGTCTGCCTGCTGGGCTTGCTGACCGGCGGCGTGGCCTACGCGGCGCAGCGGCCTGCCTGGGCCGCGCTGGCCTGGGCCACTGGCGGCCTGGTCATGGCCGGGGTCCTGGCGGTGGAAATGTTCAGGCGCCTGGCCCGGGGCGAGGCGGGTATCGACCTGATTGCCTTGTTGTCGATCGGCGCCGCGCTGGCCCTGGAGAACATGCTGGTGGCTGCGGTGGTGGCGCTGATGCTGGCCACTGGCCGCGCACTTGAAGCGTTCAGCGTGCGTCATGCCGAGCGCGAACTGCGCGCGCTGATCGACCGGGCGCCGCAACGCGCCTGGATCCAGGAACAGGACGGGCTGCGCGAGGTTGCGGTGGACCAGGTCAGGCCAGGTCAGGCCGTGCTGGTGCGCCTGGGTGAAATCGTGCCAGTGGACGGCCGCCTGCAGAGTCCACAGGCCACGCTGGACGAGGCGGCACTGACCGGCGAGTCGTTACCCGTCACGCGCCACTGCGGCGAGTCGGTGGCCAGTGGGGTGTGCAACGCTGGCGCGCCGTTGCTGCTGGTGGCCATCCGGACCGCGGCGCAAAGCACCTATGCCGGCATCGTGCACCTGGCCGAGACGGCACGCCAGTCCCGGGCGCCCTTCGTGCGCCTGGCGGACCGCTACGCGCTGGCCTTCATCCCGCTGACGTTGCTGATCGCCGCGCTTGCCTGGTGGGCCAGTGGCGACCCGCAGCGCGTGCTGGCGGTGCTGGTGGTCGCCACGCCTTGCCCGCTGATACTGGCGGTACCGATTGCCGTGCTGTCGGGCATCTCGCGAGCGGCGCGGCGTAGCATACTGGTGCGCGATGGCGCGGTGCTGGAGGCGCTTGCCGGGGTCCGCCAGGTCTTTCTCGACAAGACCGGAACCTTGACCAGTGGTCATGCGCGCTTGCAATCGATCGAACTCAACGGGGATGGCGCGCCGCTGCAGGTGTTGCAGTGGGCCGCGTCACTGGCCCAGGCATCCACCCATCCGATCGCCCGGGCTATTGTCGACGCGGCCCTCGTGCGGGGCCTTGGCCTGGCGCCGCCACAACAGGTACAGGAGGCTCCAGGCCAAGGTTTGGCCGGCCAGGTGCAAGGCAAGGCCGTGCGCTTGGGGCTGCTGGCTTACGTGCAGCAGGGCAGGGAGGCCGGCCCCTGGGCACAGGCGTGCTTGCAGCAGCTTGACTATCTGGCCAGCAGTGGCAGTTTCGTGGCCGTGGACGGTGAACTGAAAGCGATGCTGCGGCTGGCCGACGAGGTGCGACGGGAAACACCCCAGACCATGCGTCGGCTTCGAGCCCGCGGGATCGACCAGATCGTCATGCTGACTGGTGACCGCCTCCAGACGGCGCAAATGATCGCATTGACGGCGGGTATCGATGCGCTTCGCTCTGGCCTTTCACCGCAGGACAAGGTCCGCCTGGTTCAGGAAGGTCGCCAAAAAGGCCCCACGCTGATGGTCGGGGATGGCATCAATGATGCGCCGGCACTGGCTGCCGCCGATGTCGGGGTGGCCATGGGAGCGTCCGGGGTGACGGCCTCGGCGCAGTCAGCCGGCGTGGTCTTGCTGGTCGACAGGCTGGATCGTCTGATCGAAGCGCTCGACATCGCCCGACACGCCGTGCGCATTGCCCGCCAAGGCGTGTGGGTGGGCATGAGCCTCTCGCTGCTGGCCATGCTGTGCGCTGCGGCCGGCTACCTGCCTGCGGTGATGGGGGCGGTACTGCAGGAAGGCATCGACCTGTTGATCATCCTCAATGCCCTGCGCGCCCTCGGCCCGGTTGCCGGTGATGGCCGCAACGGGCTGCCGGCCGCCAGCCTGCAGCGCATGCAGGACGAGCATCGGCAACTGGACGCTCTGTTGACCGAACTGAGCCAGATGGCGCGGGATTTTGCCAGCCTCCCTGCACACCAGGCGCGGGCCGACCTCGGGCGCCTGGTCGCCGCCCTGCATGGCTTGCTGGAGCGCCATGAACGGGACGACGAGCAGCGGCTATACCCGTTGTTGAGCCGCTACATGGGGGGCGAGGATCCGCTCTCGCCGCTCAGCCATACCCACCGGGAAATGTTCAGGCTGATCCATTTGCTGACGCGCATGAGCGAAGATTTCACCCAGGCCGCCGCCCACCCCAGCGCTGACGAAATCCAGCACCAGCTCATACGCCTGGATACCTTGGCGAAACTGCATTTCGACCAGGAAGAAGCCTTGTATCGCTACCTTGACCGACAGTGACCACCGTAACAGGGATCGCACGCTTGATTCAGATCAAGCGCCAAGGGCGGCGTTGGCCGGATGCTGGCAACAGCGGTCAATCGCGTCCAGCGAAAAGCGCCGACCTTCTAGATGCAACCCGAGCGACCTGAATGATCAGGCCGGCCCACTGTCGGAGGCAATCATGAGTCACTATCAACGCCTGTTACTGATCATGCGCCCAATGCTGCACCAGGCGGTTGCCCTGGAGCAGGCCGTGGCACTGGCCGGATCTGCATCGGCCAGCCTGCACATCGTCGCCTTGCTCGAATCACTGGACAAACTCTGGCTACTGGAGTCGGGCAAGCATCAGGCGGAGCGGGAGGCTTACCGGCTTGCTCAGCAGCACCAGCTGGAAGGCCAGGCGAATGCGCTGCGCGCCTCTGGCGTGCAGGTGACCACCGAGGTGGCCTGGAGCAGTGATCTGCAGGATGACATCCTGCAGCACGTCCTGGAGATGCAGCCGGACCTGCTGCTCAAGCAGGTCGAGCATGAGCCCGCGCTCAAGCGCGCCTTCTTCACGCCGCTTGACTGGCAACTGTTGCGCCACTGCCCGGTCCCGGTCTACTTGCTCGGTGCCAGCCGGCCGGCGTTGCCGCGCCAGGTGGTGGCGGCGGTGGACGTGGCCGACACCTCGCCAGAAGGGCAAGCCCGTAACGACAGCATCGTCCAGCAGGCCGGCGCCTTGGCCTTGCAGACCGGGGCGCAACTGGACCTGTTGCACGCCTGCGACCTGTCGATGGCCTACATGGGCGACATGGGCTATGCCGCCTGGGCCATCGGTGACATTGCCGAGCCCATGCGTCAGGCGCTGGAGGACGATTTCAACAAACTCGCCGATCGCTTCGGGGCGCCAGCGCAACGCCGTCACTTCGTCCTGGGCCGTCCGGTCGCGGTGCTCAGCGAATACGTCGAATCACAGCCGGTCGACGTACTAGTCATGGGGCGGCCCATCGCCCGGGGACTGGACCGTCTGTTCGGCAGCACCACCGAGCATGTGTTGTATCAGGTGCCTTGCAATATCCTCGTGGTATAGGGTTGTGCGGCTGACTACGCCAGGGGCGTAAGGTGCTCGGCGACCAAGGCGCTGGTGTCGACGATGTCCAGCCGGGCCTGGCAAGGGGCTGGCAGGCGGGAGGGCTTGATGCTGTCGGCGACCAGGATGCGTTCGCGCATCCCGCTTTCGAACAGTGCCCCCGGGTGGGTGAACAGGCCGTGGGTGGCGGCAGCCAGAATGCGAGAAGCGCCGGCTTGATGGCAGGCTTGAGCGGCCCGCAGGAGTGTCTGGCCGGTGCTGATCATGTCGTCGAACAGCACGACCGTGCTGCCCGCCACATTGCCCACCAGGCACTCACCGCTGAGCTGCGTGTGTTGCCGGTGCTTTTCCACCATGGCCATGGCCACCGGGCGCGCCAACAGCCGGACCACTGCGGTGTTCATGGGCGGTGCTCCCTGTGTCGTTACCGGCGACCCCAGCGGTGTAGCACCGCTGGGTTTGACGATTATCAAGTACAGCCTGGGCCATCGGCGGACACTGTGCGGGTCAGCGCATGCCAAGGGCTGCGATCCTCACAATTGGTACAGCGAGCACGCCGATGGACAAGTATCAGAAAAGCCACAAGGACAAATTGTTCAAGTCACGTCCCTTCGATCCTTATGCCACACCCCTGCGTCCGGGCGGTAGCGCGCGTTGCCCGCAATGTGGCGCGGTCTATCACGACGGTGAATGGCACCTGCACGGAGCCAATGGCCTCGCGCCAGTGGAGTCCACCGTATGCCCGGCCTGTCGACGCATGGAAGACCGTGCCGCAGCGGGCCAGGTGCGCGTGTCGGGCCGTTTCCTCACGGTCCATGAACAGGAGATTCGCCAGCTCATGCAGCGTGTCGAACAGCAAGAGCGCCAGACCCACGTACTCGAGCGGCTGATCGCTATCGACAGCAAGGACGATGCACTGCTGGTGACCACCACCGGCACGCACCTGGCCAACCGTATCGGACACGAACTGCAAGCCGCTTATGACGGAGCCTGCAGCTATCGCTACAGCGACAGTGAGCGGTATCTGAGCGTCGATTGGCATCGCGATTGAGACGGGCCGCCGGTTTGCCTGCAGGGAGCAGTGCAACCCGGCGGCCAATCAGCCGTGGATCGCCAGGATACTCGAATGCACTTTGTACAGGGTTTGCTCGGTGGTACTGCCGATGACCTTGGCCAAGCCTTCGTGGTAAAGGGTGCCCATGACGACCACATCGAAGCCATGCTGGTTGGCGTATTCGCTGACGACACTCCGGGCAGCCCCGCGTATCAGGTGCAAATGGTCCGGCTTGATGCCGTAATGGCCGGCGAAGCGGGTCAGGCGTTCCCGTGCCCTGCCTGTGACTTCTTCGATCACCTCATCGGTCCAGGCCACTGGTGCAGCGGCATAGGCCATGAAGCTGGGGCTCGGTTCATAGGCCTGGAGCACATGCAGTTGTGCCTTGCAGCGCTGCGCAAGTACCTGTGCAGCCTGCAGGACATGGTCGTTGCACCTGTGCACCGCAGCGTCGTGCTCGACCAGGTCCACCGCGGCCAGCACCCGTGCAGGCAGCGCCGCCTCAGCCTGAGCCACCAGGTGCAACGGTATCGGGCAGCGGCGCAGCAACTGCCAGTCCAGTGGCGTGAGCAGGGCACGGCTGACGACGGTCTCGTGGCGGATATCCTTGATCAGCATTTCCACGCGGTGCAGCTGCGCCAGACGGATCAGATCCTTGAGCGGGTCATCGTCGTCCAGCGTTTCGGGGTAGGCGGTAATGCCCTGTTCGCCAAGCGCTTGCGCCTGCTCGTGCAGCCAAGCCTTTCGGTGCTCGGCGTCTTGCTTGCGGGCACTGCTGCGCAGCATTTGGTCAAGGGTGATCAGGCGTGATGGTAGTTGGCTCAGCACCACCAGGTGCAACGTGGCGCCTGTGGCCTTGGCCAGGGCTTGGGCGCGCGCCATGGCTGGCGACGGGTGCAGGTCCGGATGACAGATCAGTAGCAGTCGCGTCAAAGCGTTCATGATGGCCTCCGCAGCGATGGCCGTCGCCGGGAAGGCATACGGGCTCAGGCGTAGGGTGCCGCGATGGCGCCTGGGGGCCTTGATTTTTATCAAGAACGGACCAGCCGCGGCTCCGATAATGGCATGCATACGCAGACCTGCAGCCGCGCCGGGAGGTGCCCGATGAACCCGTATCGCCGGATCCTGCTGATCATGACCGAGGCCCAGGCCAACGCCGCGCTGTTCCGGGCCATGGCCCTGGCGGCGGCGTCTGGTGCCGCCCTGCAGGTGCTGGGTATTCATGAACCCGGCGAACTGCGTCTGCGCCACGAGTTGCAGGCAACTCCATTGCCTAGCGTTTCATTCGTGCACTTCAGTACTGAGCTCAAGGCACTGCTCGACGAACAGCCGGCAAGGGGGGCACGCCCGGGTTTCGAGGCTGTGGAAACCGCTAATCCCCGCGACCTGGTGCCAGCCTGCATCGCCCGCTACGCGCCTGACCTGGTGATCAAAGGCTGCCCGGACTGTTCCCTGATCGATCAGCTGGCCCGGACCTCGCTTGACCAGGTGCTGTTGCATGCGAGCGAGGTGCCGTTGATGTTCGTGCCGGCGAATGCCCCGGCCATGCCAGCTAACGTGCTGGTTGCGGTGGATGTCTCGCAACCCTCGCCGCTCAATGACGCGCTGGTCGTTGCCGGTCAGCAGCTGGCGATGCAATGCCAGGGCCAGTTGCACCTGCTTTCGGCGTACGACCTGCCAATCGCCATGCTGGCCAACCCAGACCTCGCCGGGCCGGGGGCGGACGAAGTGCGTCAATCACTGCAGTTGCCGTTCGATGCGTTGGCCGATGCCCACGGCATCGCCCACAGCCATCGGTTCTTCAGCGAAGGTGCGCCGTTGCGTGTGATCAAGTCCCATATCGCTGCGCTGGAAGCCGATGTGGTGGTGGTCGGCGCCGTGCAGGCCAGGCGGTGGGCCAAGCTGATCGGCGATACCACCGAGCGGCTTGTCAGCCATGCGCCGTGCAGCATCCTGACCATCAGGCCCGCACCTGGCAGTTGAATCAGGCGCCATCGCCGGTTCGGCCATGGCGCACCACCTCCACGCAGATTGACCTTCGTAGGGTGGAACATGGCATTCGACGATATCCTGCGCCGCCACCTGCAGGTGCGCGGCACGGTGTCGGCATTGCCAAGGTGCTGTCCAGCGGCCTGATCGGCGTATCGACCCTGTACACCACCTAGACCTTCTGGAACCTGGGACTGACGTTTGGCCTGGTTTCATTGATTGCCGGTACCTCCAGTTACCTGGGTATTGGCAAGGTGCTGCGCGTGGAACCCTTCGAGATCTTCCGTTCCTGAAACAGGGGCCACGGCCGTTTCCGACGCAAGATCATTATTAGCTGCAGAGTTGACCTAGGATAACTTCTGCCACTTTTCGGATCGTCGCGCTGCACGGGCAGTGATAGCGTTGCTACATACGCTTTTGATGCTGGGGCGTGGCCATGTATCAGAACCTGGCTGTTCTGGCCGCCTTGCTGGTGCTGTACGCCAGCCTAGCCGGCGCGCTTGAGTCCAAACCTGTCAATGGTCCGCTGTTGTTCCTGCTGGCGGGCCTGGTGGCAGGTCCCTCCGGGCTTGGGTTGTTGAACCTTTCGCTGGACCGCAACGATCTTCGCCTGCTGGCCGAGCTGACCCTGTCGATCGTCCTGTTCAATGATGCCGCCAAGGCCAACCTGGCCCAATTGCGTCAATCCCGTAGCCTGCCTCTGCGCCTGTTGACCCTGGGGCTACCGCTGACCCTGCTTGCGGGATGGTTTGCCGCCTGGCTGCTGTTCCCGCGCATGCCCTGGCTGGAGATGGCGCTGTTGGCGACGATCCTGGCCCCGACCGACGCCGCGCTGGGCAAGGCCGTGGTGAGCAACCCCGAGGTTGCGGCGAATGTGCGCGAGAGCCTCAATGTCGAAAGCGGTTTGAACGACGGCATTTGCGTGCCGGTACTACTCTTGCTGTTGGCGTTGCTGACCGAGGCTCACTCGACGATGCCTTTTGCCCTGGCAGGCTACTTCTTCCTGGAGGAGTTGGGGATCGGTGTTCTCACGGGGACGGCGCTTGCGCTGTTGGTGGGCGGGTTGCTGCGTCTGTCGCAACGCCATTGCCTGCAGATCGAGGCCTGGCAGCAACTGGTGCTGCCCGCGCTGGCGTTGCTGAGCTTCGCCTGCGCCCAGGCACTGGGCGGCAGCGGCTTCATCGCCGCGTTCTGTGCAGGGCTGTTGACAGGTTACCTGTTCAAGCGGGAAACCCAGCCGTTGCTGGTCACCGGCGAGTCATGCGGTGAAGCGCTGTCGCTGCTGACCTGGGTGGTGTTCGGCGCCTACGTGGCGCCCAAGGGTTCGCAGATCATGGCGCCGTCGGTCTGGTTCTATGCACTGTCGAGCCTGTCGTTGGTGCGAATGCTGCCTGTCTGGCTGAGCCTGGCGGGAAGTTCACTCAACGCCGAGAGCCGCCTGTTCATCGGCTGGTTCGGCCCCCGTGGCCTTGCATCCATCGTTTTCGCGATCTTGATACTGGATACACCGTTGCAAGAGGGTGGCACGATCATCGCGTGCACCATCGCCTGCGTCCTGCTCAGCGTGGTGTTGCACGGGGTGAGTGCAGTGCCGGGGGCGCGGCGGCTGGGGCGCAGCGCACGATAATGAGGGCATGGCAAGGGCCGGTTTCATCGAGACTTGTACGCGCAGGAGAGCAGCATGAGTGATCCAGCAAAGAAGATGGGCCTGGTCGGGCTCACGACCCTGGTAACGGTGAACATGATGGGTTCGGGCATCATCATGCTGCCGGCGAGCATGGCACAGATCGGCGCGGTGTCGCTGCTATCCTGGCTTGTCACGGCAGTGGGCTCGATGGCGCTGAGCTGCACCGGCAATCCAGCGTCATGGATTCCTGAACAGGTCTTCAAAGTCTAGCAGCAATCATTGGCTGTCCATGGCCACATGCGGCGGCGCGATGGGTTGGTTCCGGTGCTGCAGGCACAGCGCTAACATGGAGCAGGTGCAATTGCGCAGGTAGATAGGGAGCATTGAGATGCTGGTTGATATGGCGGCCTTCACACCGTGGTCGGCACTGGCAGGTGGAGCAATGATCGGCCTCGCCGCCGGGCTGTTCGTGGTGGCGAACGGGCGCATTGCCGGTATCAGCGGCTTGCTCGGCTCGCTGTTGCAGCGCACGGCCGAGGGACGAGGCGAGAAACTGTCATTCCTGCTGGGTATCCTCGCCGCGCCCCTTTTGTGGCGCGCGTTCTCGGCTATGCCCCCGGTACATTTCAGCACGGCCCCCTGGTTGCTCATGGTCGCGGGGCTTCTGGTGGGCCTGGGTACCCGCTATGGCAGCGGCTGCACCAGTGGCCATGGGGTGTGCGGCCTATCTCGCCTGTCCCCGCGCTCGGCGGTAGCGACGTTGTGCTTCATGGCGGCCGGCTTTGCCACCGTCTTCGTGGTTCGCCACCTTTTCCAAGGAGCATGACATGAGCCGCATCAGCGCATTCATCGCGGGGTTGCTGTTCGGCATGGGGTTGCTGCTGTCGAGCATGGCGAACCCTGCCAAGGTACTGGGGTTTCTCGACCTCGCCGGGCAGTGGGACCCGTCGCTGGCACTGGTCATGGTGGGCGCCATCGGAGCTGCTTTGCTGCCCATGGCGTGGGCGCGTCGGCATGCTGTGGCCTTACTCGGCGGCGCGATGCAGTTGCCTGCCCGGCGTGACATTGACCGACGGCTGGTGGGTGGCAGCCTGATCTTCGGCATCGGCTGGGGGCTGGCCGGGGTGTGCCCAGGGCCAGCCCTGGTGCTGCTGGCCGGCGGGTTCTGGCAAGGCGGGCTGTTCGTGGCTGCGATGCTGGCTGGGATGGCGTTGTTCAATGGCTTGGAGGCACGGGGTAAAAAAACTCAGGTGTAGAAGGCCTGCCGCTTCAGATTCCCTTCAGATTCGCCACGGATACTCCCCCTGACCAACCCATTCGGGGGGAGATTCATGACTCAAGCCCTTTGGAGCAGCCTGCTCCCATTACCCATCGGCACACATGCTGAGCACCATGCCCATTTGTCCTTGCACCTGCAAGGCGAGCAGGGGCGTGGTGAGCTGGAGCATTTCATTCATCAGTGTTTCGCAAACGTTCACCAGGCCGATGTCCACCATTACCTGCCAGAGCTACTGGCCCTGCGCGACAGCCACGGGCGGCTGATGGCTGCGGCCGGGATGCGCCCGGCCAGCAGTGGGCCGCTGTTTCTCGAAGGCTACCTGGATGAGCCCCTGGAAAACGCGATCTCCAGGGTGGCGGGCGTGACGCTGGGGCGCGAGTGCATGGTCGAGGTTGGCAACCTGGCCTCGCTCAGCGCCGGCAGCGCCCGGATCATGATCACCACCGTGACCTGGCTGCTCGCCACCCGTGGGCTGCAGTGGGTAGCATTCACTGGCGCATCGACCCTGATCAACAGTTTCCAGCGCCTGGGGCTGGTGCCAACGGTGGTGGCGCAGGCCGACCCCGCGCGCCTGGACGAGGCGGCGCAGCAATGGGGGCACTATTACGACCAGCATCCGCAGGTGTTCGTCGGCAATATCCGCCATGGCTTCGAGCGCCTGGAGTCGGCCGGTGTGTTCCGGCGCCTGGGGCTGCCCGTGCTCAACGAGGAGACCGGCCATGCCGCATGAACTGGAACGCTTCAGGCAATTGCTGCTTGACCTCGGCCGTGAGCGCGGCGATGCCCTGGCGGTGGAGGGAGATACCGAGCGGTTCACCTACAAGCAGGTGCTCGCCGAGGTCTGGCTGCGCGCCAAGGCCTTGAGCGCCCACCCCCCAGGCGTTTTGGCGCTGGCGCTGGATAACGGCCCTGAGTTGCTGTTCTGGGACCTGGCGGCACTGGTCTCGGAGCGAGCCTGCGTGATCGTGCCAACGTTTTTCAGTAAGGCGCAGGTGCACCACTGCATCGAACAGTGCGGCGCAAGCCTGGTGCTTTGCCAGCCGGTCTGGGAGGGCGTGTTCAGCCAGCTGGGCTTCGTCCAGCAGGAGTCATTCTGGACACGCGATCTGGCAGCGCCGGTGGTGCTGCCAGCGGGCACCGCCAAGGTCACCTATACCTCCGGCAGCACGGGCACGCCCAAAGGCGTTTGCCTTGGCGCCGATGCCATGCTGCGTGTCGCGCATGAACTGGAGCTGGCCAGCCGGCCCACCGAGCCCCAGCGCTACCTGGCGGTGTTGCCACTGGGTGTACTGCTGGAAAACCTGGGCGTCTATGCCGCACTCATGGCCGGGGCCAGGGTGCTGCTCTACCCCCAGGCGCAACTGGGCATGGGCGGCGCCAGCCAGGTCGACTTCAAGCGCTTGCTCGGGGCCATCGCCTTGAGCGGCGCGCAGAGCCTGATCCTGGTGCCGCAGCTGTTGATGGGCCTGGTCACGGCGATCGAGCGCGGCCTGATGAAGGTGGGCCCTCTGCGCTTCGTCGCGGTCGGCGGGGCGCGGGTATCGCCTGGCCTGCTGGCGCGGGCCGAGGCCATTGGCTTGCCGGTCTTCGAAGGCTATGGCTTGTCGGAGTGTGCCTCGGTGGTGGCGCTCAACCGTCCGGGGGCGATGCGCCGGGGCAGCGTCGGCCGGCCATTGCCCCACGTTCAGGTGCGAATCGCCGAGGATGGCGAAGTACTGGTCAGCGGTTCGGTGCTGCTTGGCTACCTGGGGGAAGCACCCGCTTCGTCGGCCTGGTGGGCCACGGGTGACCTGGGTTACTTCGATGACGATGGGTATCTGTATCTCGATGGGCGCAAGAAACACCAGTTCATCACCAGCTTCGGGCGCAACGTCAACCCTGAATGGGTGGAAGCCGAGCTGACCCAGAGCGGTGTGATCGCCCAGGCCTTCGTGCATGGCGAAGGGCTGCCGCGCAACCTGGCGCTGCTCTGGCCGCTTGACCCCGGTGCGAGCGACGAGGTCATCGACAAAGCCGTGCAGCGCAGCAATGCAACCTTGCCCGACTACGCCAGGGTGCATGCCTGGCGGCGTCTGCCAGGCCCGTTCACGGCCGGCGAAAACACCCTGACCGCCAATGGCCGCCCGCGACGCGAGGCGATCCTGCAGCGTTATGACACCCTGTTGTCCGACATCCAGTTGTGAGGTCCCTCATGTCATTTTTCGACACCCTTCAGTTGCAAACCAGCCACGAGCGCCAGGCCCTGTTCGCGGTGCCGGTGATTCGTGAAGCCCTGGCCGGCCACGTCAGTCGCGACAGCTATATTGCGTTCCTGACCCAGGCCTACTACCACGTGCGCCACACCGTGCCGCTGATGATGGCCTGCGGCGCGCGCTTGCCCTCGCGCCTGGAGTGGTTGCGCGGCGCCGTCTGCGAATACATCGAGGAGGAATACGGCCACGAGCAGTGGATCCTCAACGATATCAAGGCCTGCGGTGGTGACTGGGAGGCGGTACGCGACGGCCGGCCGGCAATGCCGATAGAGCTGATGGTCGCCTACCTGTACGACCTGATTGCGCGGGGCAACCCGGTGGGGCTGTTCGGCATGGTCAACGTCCTCGAGGGCACCAGCATCGCCCTGGCCACCCATGCCGCAGGTGCCATTCAGAGCAGCCTGGGGTTGCCGGACAATGCGTTCAGCTACCTCAGCTCCCACGGCGCGCTGGACCAGGACCACATGGTCACCTACAAGCGGCTGATGGACCGCCTGGACGAGGTCGATGACCACCAGGCGGTGATCCACGCCGCCAAGGTGGTGTACCGGTTGTACACCGAGATGTTCGAAGGCTTGCCGCGTGCGAGCCAGGCCGAGGTGCAGCATGCGCTTGCCTGAGTCGGTGGTGGTATTGACCGGTGCCAGCGGCGGCATTGGCCTGGAGCTGGCCGAGCAGCTGTGCGCGGCCGGGGCCAGGGTGCTCGCGGTGAGCCGGCACCTGGGCAAGTTGGCGGGCCTGATGAATCGCTACCCCGATCGCCTGCGCTGGCAGACCGCCGACCTGCGTACCGCGCAAGGGCGCGAGCAGGTCGTCAGCCGGGCCCGGGAGATGGGCGGGGTCAATGTGCTGATCAACGCCGCGGGGGTGAACCGCTTCGCCTTGCTCGACCAGCTGGACGAACACGCGCTGGACGAGTTGCTGGACATCAACCTCAAGGCGCCACTGCAGCTGACCCGAGCCTGCCTGCCGCTGCTGCGCGAGCAACCCAAGGCGCTGGTGGTCAATGTCGGGTCCACCTATGGCTCGATCGGCTACCCCGGCTACGCGAGCTACTGCGCCAGCAAATTTGCCTTGCGAGGGTTCTCCGAAGCGCTGCGGCGGGAGTTGGCCGACACCCCGGTGAACGTGTTGTATGCAGCGCCTCGGGCGACCCGCACAGCCATGAACAGCAGTGCCGCGACAGCGCTCAACCAAGCGCTGAAAGTCGGCATGGACGACCCCGCCGATGTCGCCCGTGCCGTGCTCGAGGCGGTGCAGTCCGAGCGCAGCGAACTGTACCTGGGTTGGCCAGAGAAGCTGTTCGTGCGCCTCAACGGTATGCTGCCGGGGATGGTCGACCGTGCGCTGCGCAAGCAATTGCCTGTCATTCGCCGCTATGTCGGTAGCCATACCAAGGAGTCGAGCAAATGAAGCGTCTGCTCATCGCCAGCTTGCTGGCATTCGCCCCCTTCAGCTGGGCACTGGACACTGCGGGCACGCAACACCTGAGTGATTTGCAGCAACGCTGGGCACAGATCCAGTATCAGTTACCTAAAGAAAAACGTGCCGATGCATTCGAAAAGCTGGCCGCTGATGCCACGGCGTTCGTGCATCAATACCCCGGCACGCCTGAGCCTCTGATCTGGGAAGGCATCATCAACAGCAGTTGGGCGGGCGCCGTCGGTGGCCTGGGCGCGCTAGGCAAGGTCAAGGCGGCCAAGGCTAGCCTGGAACAGGCCATGAAACTCGACCCCAACGCCCTGCAGGGCTCGGCCTATACCAGTCTGGGCACGCTCTACGACCAGGTTCCGGGCTGGCCGATCGGTTTTGGCGACAGTGAAATGGCCGACAAGCTGCTGCGCAAGGCCCTGCAGATCAACCCCAATGGGATCGACAGCAACTACTTCTGGGGCGATCATCTGTATCGGCAAAAGCGCTACCCTGAAGCCACTGCCGCCTTGCAGAAGGCTTTGCAGGCGCCGCCCCGGCCAGGGCGCGAGCTGGCCGACCAGGGCCGGCGTGGCGATATCGATGCTTTACTCAAGGCCATCAAGGACAAACAGGACTGAACATGCGGCTGCTGCTGCTTGAGGACGATACCGCGCTGGGTGAGGGCATTTGCGACGGCTTGCGCCAGGCGGGCTACACGCTCGACTGGCTGCGTGATGGCGTGAGTGGCTTGCATGCGTTGCAGCACGAAGGGTTCGACCTGGTGATCCTGGATCTCGGCTTGCCCCGCCTCGATGGTATCGAACTGCTGCGTCGCGTGAGGGCAGGGGGTAACAGCCTGCCGGTGCTGATCCTCACCGCACGGGACAGCCTCGATGATCGTATCACCGGGCTGGATGCAGGCGCCGATGATTACCTGGTGAAGCCTTTCGACCTCAACGAGCTGAAGGCCCGGTTGCGTGCCTTGCTGCGGCGAAGCGCCGGGCGTGCGACGGTGCTGATCGAACATGCCGGTGTGAGCCTCGACCCTGCCACCCGGCAAGTGCACTACAACGGTGTGGAAGTCATCCTGACCCCCAAGGAGTATCGACTGCTGCATGAGTTGCTGGCCCAACCCGGCAAGGTCTTCACCCGCGAACGCCTGACCCAGCTGCTGTACGGTTGGGATGAGGAGCCCGAGAGCAATACGCTGGAGGTGAACATCTACCACCTGCGCAAGAAACTCTTCAATGGCCTGATCCGCACGGTCCGCGGTATTGGCTATCTGGTCGAGGGCAAGGCATGAGTTCGCTGCGTCAACGCACACTCTGGCGGGTCATGTTCCTGCTGTTGGCCGGCACTGGCCTGCTGGTGCTCTACAACTACCACGACAGCCGCCATGAAATTAACGAAGTGTATGACGCGCATCTCGCCCAGAATGCGCGCCTGCTTCAGGGGGTCATGAGCATGCCTGTGCAGGGCAGCTCGCGTGACGACATGTACCGCGCTTTCAACGAAGCGTTGGGGCAAGCCGGTCGCAGAGGGGGCGGCCACCCTTACGAAAGCAAGCTGGCATTTCAGGTCTGGGGGGAGGGTGGTGTGCTGCTGGTGCATACGCCGAGCGCCCCCCGGCTTGATCCGATGCCGAGCGCCCCGGGTTTCTACGACTTTGTCAGTGGCGACAAGCAATGGCGCGGTTTCGTCTTGCAGGTACCGGAAAAGAACTGGTTGATCTGGGTCGGCGAGCGTGACGATGTGCGTTACGACCTGATCGACCGGATCGTCCGCCACACCGTGTTCCCGTTCCTGCTTGGTAGCCTGGCCCTGGCGCTGTTGGTCTGGGCCGCCATTGGCTGGGGGCTGCGGCCGTTGCAGAACATGGCCAATGTCATCCGTGGGCGGCACGCCAATTCGCTGGAACCGCTGCAACTGGTACCTCTGCCATCGGAGCTTGAACCCATGCAGGCGGCCATCAACCGCCTGCTGGCGCAGATCGAGGACTTGCTGCGGCGTGAGCATCGCTTCATTGCCGATGCCGCCCATGAGATGCGTACGCCGCTGGCGGTGCTGCGCCTGCACGCGCAGAACGCGCTCGAGGCCAGTCAAGAGGCGGAGCGCCACAAGGCCTTGGGTTTTGTCATCGGCGGGGTCGACCGCTTGACCCGGGTGGTCAATCAACTGCTGACCCTGGCCCGTGTCGAGCCTCGCCTGGGGCAACGCGCTACCGCTCAGGTCGACCTTGCCGAGGTGGTGACCGATACCATGGCCGAGCTGACCCCCTGGATACTGAACCGTGGCCTGGAGCCTTCGCTGGATATCGGCGAAGGGGATCATCATCTGGCCATCGATGCCGGTGCGCTGACGATCGCCCTGCAGAACCTGGTTTCCAACGCGGTGGAACATTCGCCACCCGGTGGGCGCATCACGGTGCTGCTCAGGCGTCTGGACAGTCGTTTCGAACTGATCGTCGAGGATGAGGGGCCGGGTATCGACGAGGCGGAGTTGTCGCGCGTTTTCGAGCGCTTCTACAGCCGTAACAGCCCCAATGGGGCTGGCCTTGGATTGTCCATCGTGACCACCATCATCGACCGGCTTGGCGGCCACGTGCGTCTCGAAAACCGTGTCAGTGGCGGATTGGCTGCCACCATGTCACTGCCGCTGGCCTGAGGCAGCCGCAGCGCTCACCTCAGACTCCCTGCACTGACTTGATCGGCATTCGATCAGGCGCCCGTCGACGGGTTTCGGTATCAATACCTCGCGCTGCCAGACGGTTACCCCTGAGGCCAAAGCCACTCAAGCAGTCGCTGCCCTTAGAACTGAGCCCCGGCGTCGCATGCTGTGCTGACAGTGTTCGCCCTGAGCATGATGGGAACCGTTGCACCTGGCTACCCTGCCTGCCTGTCAACGGCGTAATCCTTGAAACCAGCCACCCGATTCCATGGAAGCACTGCACATGCCTATCGACTTCAGGCCTGCCCAAGCCACGGACGCGCACGATATTGCGCGCTTCTTTCAACTGACATCGGAGGGCATGGCCGATTACATATGGAGCAAGCTTGCCGCACCTGGAGAAGCATTGCTTAGCGTCGGTGCGTACCGCTATGCCAGGGAGCAGGGCGACTTCTCCTATAAGAACTGCCTGATGGCCACGTCCGAAGGGCGCGTAATCGGCATGATGCACAGCTATGCCTTGCACGAGACGCCTGACCGGCCTGTCGAGACAGACCCGGTCCTGGCGCCTTATTGCGAAATGGAAATACCCGACACCTTGTACATCTCCAGCCTGGCCCTGGAGGAGGGATGGCGCAGCCAGGGCCTGGGCGCCCAATTTCTTCGCCATGCCCAGCAGCGCGCCGAGGGCGCTGGCCTGGATGGGCTGTGCCTGATCGATTATGCAGAAAACCACGGTGCACGCCGCTTCTACGAGCGTCACGGTTTTCAGATTGTGAAAACCTGCCAGATCGTTGCGCACCCGATGCTGAGGGTCACCGGTGACGCCTATTTGATGTATCGCCCCAACCACAACGTGCTCGAGAAAAGATCATGAACCAGAAACTCACCGTGTTCCGCGAACTGGATATCCAACCGGTGCGCGACCTTCCTTTTTTTGCCGAGGTCGTGGAGGGCAGCCCCCATACGCTGACGTCCAGTTACTATCACGATGAACAGCAAGGTCGCATTTCCGGCGAATGGGAGGCCACTACCGGAGCGTGGCGCATCGACTACAAAGTCTGGGAGTTTTGCCATGTCCTCAGTGGCCGCTGCGTCATCGAGCTTGAGGGTTGCGCCCCCGTCACACTGGCCGCTGGCGATACGTTCATCATCGAACCGGGCGCCAAGGGTAGATGGACCGTACTGGAAGACATGAAAAAGAACTTCGTGATCCTGGTGCCCACGAACTAGGACCGTTCACCCCGGTTGACAGCTGGCTGCATCACGCCAGCCAGTATGGCCGGCGCCTGAAACCTGTATCAGGCCTGCCCGCGCACGGCTGTTCAGCATCGTCGAAGTCTTCCTGTCGACGAGAAACACAACGTGAACCTCGCAACGATCATCACTCGTAGTGCCCACTACTGGCCGCACCACATTGCCGCGGCCGACAGTCACAACCGTGTGACCTACACCCAGCTGGAACGGTGCGGCAGCAGGGTGATCCATGCCTGCAAAAAAATACCCTGTCCGCTTCGCTGCCACGTTCAGCATGAATAGGTCCTTCGATGTTAAAATCTATACAAGTCAGCTAAAATATCTGTACATTGTGCTAGTGTTGTACAGTATTTAGGCGTGCTCGAGGTCAGTATGGCGCACCCTGGTCGTTGGACCGCGCTTTGCCTGCTAGTGGTTGCCCTGTCAGCGGCAGCGGACTGGCGGGCGGAACTGCCAGCTGCGCAACGGCTGGGTGCCGGTGAGTTCACCTGGTTTGGCCTGCGTCTATACACAGCTCAATTGTGGACAGTAGGTCCTGTTCATGACTGGAACCAGCCTTTCGCCCTTGAGCTGCTGTATCACCGCTCGCTGTCCAGGGACACGTTGGTGCAGGCCAGTCTCGAAGAAATGCGCCGCCTCGATACGGGCGGAATGACGCCGCAGCAACGTACCGCGTGGACCGATGCAATTGAGCAGGCATTCGTCGACGTGCATGCCGGTACGCGCATTACTGGCCTGTACCTGCCGGGGCAAGGCTGTCGCTTCTACGTAGATGGCAAGCTCAGCCGCGAAATTGCCGACCCGGTCTTTGCTCGCCAGTTCTTCGCCATCTGGCTCGACCCCCGCGCCAGGGATACCCAACTGCGTCAGCGCCTGCTTGGGCTGGCTGGCAACGACCAAGGACCATGAACATGTACAAGGCGCTGTTGCTGGCTTTCTGTGTGCTTCTGGGCAGCTGTGGCAATGTCGGTGTCGAGCAGTATGCCCAGCAGCAACCCAAACTGGACCTGGCTGCGTTCTTCTCGCGACCGGTGCAGGCCTGGGGGATGTTCCAGAAGCGTTCCGGGGAGGTGGTCAAGCGCTTCCACGTGCGCATTCACAGTCACCGCGAAGGTGAGCGTCTGATTCTCGACGAGCAGTTTCTCTATAGCGATGGCACACGCCAGCAACGTACCTGGACGCTGGTGCCCGACGGCCCCGGCCGCTGGCGCGGAACGGCGGGGGACGTGATCGGTGAAGCCCGAGGCGAAGTGGCGGGCAACGCACTGCGATGGCGTTACCAGCTGGACCTGCCAGTTGACGGAAACCACTGGCAAGTGGACCTGGACGACTGGATGTACCTCATGGATGACGACACCCTGATCAACCGCTCGAGCATGAGCAAACTGGGCGTGGAGATAGGGCAGATCACCCTGTTCTTCCGCCGTCTGCCGGAGGGCACACCATGAACTTGATCGCGCTCACTGAACTGGTTTCGACCGGCGAGGCAAAGGAACTTGAACTGCTGTCGCTGGAAGGAGGCTTCTACCTGCTGCGCGCCTTGACTGACGTAGGCCCCGTGACCTTGAGCGATGCCCTAGGGCAGCCCGTTCGGGTGCGCTCCACTACTGAACTGAGGCATTTGCTCGGCGGCCTGCCCCCCGTGCCGTGCATGCTGGTACAGCAGGTGGTGCATGATGAGATGTGCGGGCAACGTGACGGCCCGGTTGCGCCGCTGCGGCTGCCGATATCGCTCGCCAGCCAGTGGTAGCCTGAACGATGCGCCTGGGCCTGGTGCTGGGTGACCAGCTGTCGTTCGACCTGGCAAGCCTGGCCACGCTTGACCCTGCCCGCGATGCGATCCTGATGGCGGAAGTTGAGGGTGAGGCCCGGTACGTGCCGCACCACCCGATGAAGATCGTGCTTATCTTCAGTGCCATGCGGCACTTTGCCCAGGCCCTGCGGGAGCGGGGTTGGCAGGTGCATTATGTCGAGCTCGATGCTGACGGCAACAGCGGTAGCATCGTTGGCGAGTTGCGGCGCTGGCAACACGCCTTGGGCGCCACCCACATTCACCTGACCGAATGCGGGGAGTGGCGCCTGGAGCAGGCTTTGCGCGATGCCGGCTTGCCCCTTGTTTGGCATCGGGATACGCGTTTTCTATGCTCCCGCGAAGCCTTCGCGCGCTGGGCCGACGCGCGTCGCCAACTGCGTATGGAGCACTTTTACCGTGGCATGCGCAAGCGAACCGGCCTGCTGATGGAGGCCGATGGCACCCCGGCAGGTGGGGCCTGGAATTTTGACGGCGACAACCGCAAGCCGTTACCGCGCCAGCTACGCGGGCCGTTCGCTGCGCATTTCGCGCAGGACGGGATCACGGCAGCGGTGGTCGCCCTGGTACGTCAGCGCTTCAGCGACCACTATGGAGCCATCGACGGCTTCGACTACCCGGTGACCCATGCCGAGGCACGTCAGCTCTGGCAACATTTTCTGGACTTCGGGATGGCGGCCTTCGGTGACTACCAGGACGCTATGGCCGAAGGCGAGCCCTTCCTGTTCCATGCGCGCATTAGTGCGGCGCTCAACATCGGGCTGCTCGATCTGCGTTGCCTGTGCCAAGAGGTCGACAAAGCCTGGCGCGAGGGGCGGGTGCCGCTCAATGCTGCCGAAGGTTTCATCCGCCAGTTGATCGGCTGGCGCGAATATGTGCGGGGCATCTACTGGCTGCGCATGCCGGAATATGCCGGGCTCAATCATCTGGGCAACGAGCGTGCGCTGCCGGCATTCTACTGGACCGGGCGCACCCGCATGCGCTGCATGGAGCAAGCTATCGGGCAGACCCTGCGACTGGGGTACGCTCACCATATCCAGCGGCTGATGGTGACCGGCAACTTCGCATTGCTGGCCGGCATTGTGCCTGGCGCGATCTGTGAATGGTACCTGGCGGTTTACATGGATGCCTTCGACTGGGTGGAGTTGCCCAACACGCTCGGCATGGTAATGCATGCCGATGGCGGCTACCTGGGGTCCAAGCCCTACTGCGCCAGTGGTCGTTACATCCAGCGCATGTCCGATCACTGCAAGGCGTGCAGCTACAGGGTCGACCAGGTGATCGAGGAAGATGCCTGCCCGTTCAATGCCCTTTACTGGCATTTTCTCATCCGTCATCGGCCTCAGCTCTCGGCCAATCCGAGGCTGGCGCTGGTCTATCGTAGCCTCGATCAAATGTCGGCCGACCGTCGCGATGCGGTTTGGCAGCGTGGCCAGGTACTGTTGGCCCGGCTCGATGCCGCGCAACCAATATGAAAAAGCGGGTTGCCCTGACCGGGTATGGATGTTCAGTCAGCGCTCGGCCTGCCCCAGTTGCCGGCGCAACTCAGCCACTTCAGCCTCCAGCTCGCGTACCTTTTCCTCAGCGAAAATCTGTGCTGTGACGTCGCGCTGAATGCCGATGTAGTACGTCAGCTGGTCCGCCTCGTTGTGCACGGGAGTGATCGATAATTCGTTCCAGAACAGGCTTCCGTCCTTGCGGTAGTTGCGCAGCACCTGGCGGCAGGGCCTGCCTTCGCGGATCGCCTTGCGGATGACTGCAAGGCTCTCCTGGTCATGATCCTCGCCCTGAAGAAAGCGGCAGTCCTGATAGAGGATGTCGTCCGCGTAGTAACCGGTGAGGTGCTGGAAAGCGGGGTTGACGTAAACAAGGATGCTGTCATCGCCTTCCTGCTCGGCGACGACGATGCCATCGTTTGACTGCTCAACCATCAGTTGCAGGAGTTTCGCGTTTATCATGGGGCCACCCTACAGGCGTTTCGTATGCGATATGCGCAGCGTATCTTCTATGCAGAAGGTTTCGGCGATGTATGTTGCATCATGAACCAAGACGGCTCAGCGCAGAAGGCGCATATGGGTTTAGAATGTTTCACCCTCTGGATGCCCCTCGTTATGACTGACGCCACTTCACCCGACCTGCTACCGATGCGCGATGTAGTCAGCTTGACCGGCGTCAACCCGGTGACCTTGCGTGCCTGGGAGCGGCGGCATGGCTTGATCAGCCCGCAGCGCACCGAGGGCGGCCATCGCCTGTACACGGCGCGGGATGTCCAGCGCATACGCGACATCTTGCGTTGGACTGGCAACGGCGTGCCGATCAGCAAGGTCGGCGAAAGGCTCGCGGGCCAGCCTGAGGTCTCTGCACAGCAGCTCTCGGCCTTTGACCAATGGCGCGCCAGCGTGGCGCGCGCCTCCAAGGCTTTCGATGCAACGGCGCTTGAAGGCATCCATGGGCAGTTGTGCACACTTTTCCCCACGGCCACCGTCCTGCGGCAAGTGCTGATGCCGGTTTGGCACGACCTGGCTGCAGGGGCTGCGCCAGGCGAGCGCAGCCAATGGCTGTTTCTCGACACGTTCTTGCGTGCACGCTTGCTGCTGCGCCTGCAAATGAACCAGGCCGATGCGCCGCGAGTGTTGCTGGCCGCTACCGAGGGGCAAGCCGAACTCAAGGTGCTGTGCGCCGGGCTGCTGTTGAGCAGTGCGCAGCAGCGAATCGAAGTGCTCGGTTGCGGGCAGCCGCTGGAAGAGCTCCCTGTCGTGTGTGCGGCGATGCGGCCTGCGGCACTGGTGATAAAAGTCCAGGCCCCGCTGAGCCCCGCCTTGATCAGGCGCTTGCGCGCGTTGCAGATGGAAATCGAA
Organism: Pseudomonas sp. NBRC 111130; assembly: GCF_001320485.1. NCBI lineage: Bacteria > Pseudomonadati > Pseudomonadota > Gammaproteobacteria > Pseudomonadales > Pseudomonadaceae > Pseudomonas > Pseudomonas sp. NBRC 111130. The sequence goes on along the minus strand of NZ_BCBG01000104.1, from coordinate 102,137 downwards.
TGCCCGCTGGCCTTGGTTGGCGAGGGGCTTGTCGATACTCAACCCGCCTTGAGTGAAGTGCCCCTCGCTCTGCTGGACGAGGGTAGCGCTGACACTGCGCGCATGCTGAACGCCTTGCACCGTGGTGCCCTCGACCTTTGATCGATGGGCTTGCTTCTGGACACCACCTCGTCTTCCACAACAGCTCATGATTCAACGGCGCAAAAAAGCGCGTACTCAATAGAGCTTGATCACAGACTATCGGGATCGCCGAAGAACATTTGTATCCTCGACCTCAACCAGCGTTCCGCCGGGTCGTTGTCCTGCGCCCCGCGCCAGGCCATATGCAGCTCGAATGAGCGCACGTCCATCGGCAGGTCCTCAGCCCGCAAGCCTCCCGCCGAGGTCAAGGCATCGGCCGTATAGTCCGGCACCGTGGCGACGATATCGGTGCCCGCCAGCAAACTCCCCAGGCCATTGAACTGCGGTACCGCCAGCACCACATGGCGCTTGCGGCCTATCTCCTCCAGCGCCTCGTCGATGAAGCCCGACAAGTCCCCGGCAAACGAAACCAGCGCATGCGGCCGCGCGCAGAAGTCATCGAGGGTGATGCTGCCCGGCACGCTGTCGGCGCGCAGCAGCTTGGGCTTGCTGCGCCGCAGCACCTTGCGCTTGGCGTTGGCTGGCAGTTCGCTGGTATAGCTGACGCCCACGGAGATTTCGCCCGAGGCCAGCAGGGTTGGCATCAACAGGTAATTGACCCGACGTACCACCAGGACGATGCCGGGGGCTTCGGCGCGGATGCGCTTGAGCAATTGCGGCAGCAAGGCGAATTCGGCGTCGTCCGACAGGCCGATGCGGAACACTGCGTTGCTGGTGGCCGGGTCGAACTCGGCGGCGCGGCTGACCGCGGTGGAGATCGAATCCAGCGCCGGTGACAGCAGGGCGAAGATTTCATGAGCGCGTGCCGACGGCTCCATGCTGCGGCCGGTACGCACGAACAGCGGGTCGTCGAACAGGTTGCGCAGGCGCGACAGGGCCGCGCTGATTGCCGGCTGGCCGAGGAACAGCTTCTCGGCTGCGCGGGTCACGCTACGCTCATGCATGAGGGTTTCGAACACGATCAGCAGGTTGAGGTCTACGCGACGCAGGTCGTTTCGATTCATCGGTGCGCTTCGCCTAAAGTGGGGCAGGGGTGAATCTTAAGGCCAAAGGCTGTTACCCTGCACCGATTTCCGGGGGCCAATGCACAGGAAAGTCAGGTGCCCAATCGATGACAGGCATGTCGACTATTAATAGCCACTGATGGTCTAACCGCAAAAGCCCGGATAAAGTCCGTGGTAATACGAGATTCACACAGGCGAGGTATGCGATGTCCCGCATGATCCGTTTCCACAAGTTCGGCGCTGCCGATGTGCTCCGTTGCGAGGAGCAGGCCGAACCGTCACCTGCCGTCGGCGAGGTGCAGATCCGCGTCGAGGCGATCGGCGTGAGCTGGTATGACGTGCTCTGGCGGCAGAACCTGGCGCCCTCCCAAGCCCGTCTGCCGGCAGGGATCGGCCACGAGATGGCCGGTGTGGTGACTGCGGTCGGCGAAGGCGTCGATGACATCGCAGTGGGCGACCGGGTCGCCAGCTTCCCGGCCACCAGTGCCAACGATCACCCGGTGTATGGTGATGTCATCGTGCTGCCGCGCACCGCCATCACCCGCTATCCGGACCTGCTGTCGCCGATCGAGGCCAGCGTGCACTACACGCCGCTTTTGATCGCCTATTTCGCCTACGTCGACCTGGCACGCGCCAAGGCCGGGCAGACCGCGCTGGTCACCGATGCCAGCCATTGTGCCGGGCCGGCCTTCGTGCAACTGGGCAAGGCGCTCGGCCTCAAGGTGTTCGCCGCCACCCGCGAGCCCGAGCAACGTGACTACCTGCTGGGCCTGGGGGCCGACAAGGTGATCGTCACCGAGGAGCAGGACTTGCTGATGCAGGTTGGCAAGTACACCGACGGACGCGGCGTGGACATGGTCCTCGATGGCATGGGCGGGCCGCAGATGTCGCTGCTGGGCGATGTGCTGGCGCCGCGCGGCAGCCTGGTACTGTATGGCCTGCAGGGGGGCAACCAGACACCGTTTCCTGCCTGTGCGGCATTCCAGAAGAACATCCAGTTTTACGTGCACTGTATCGGCAACTTCACCGGCAAGCCGGAACTGGGCATCAGCCAGGATCAGGTGGCGCTGCAACGGGCCTTGCGCGATATCAACCAGTTCACCGCCGATCAGTTGCTGACTCCGCAGATCATCAAGGTGTATCCGTTCGCCAAGGTGGTCGAGGCCCATAGGTACATGGACGAGTGCCCATGTGGTGGGCGGGTGGTGCTGGACATGGCTACGGCCTGAAGCACGTGGGTAATGAAAAACCGGGCTGATGCCCGGTTTTTTGCATTATGGCTGGTTATATTTACATGGACTGCGGTCATTAACTTTGTAAATAGATGTTTCCATTAGCAACATGGAAGTGTTTTCAAGTGAGGTTTCCGCGCTGTGCGGGGTTGTGTTTGCCGATTTCTGAATGGTGTTTTCAGCAAGATCTGTATCTTTTAATCCTTGGTCAACGCTCGATAATGGCGTATCGATAGTTGGCGCAAGGAGCGTGCAGTGGAGAACAACAGGCACAGCAGTGCGCGATTGAAGATGAGGGTAAGTCCATGGATGGGTTCATGTTTTGCGTTCGTGGAACGACAGCGTATTACAACTTCGAAGTTTCCCGGATTTTTGTAGGAAGTTTCTTCAAATTAAATCCGCTGTACTAAATCCTGTGCAGCGAATTTTGTTGTGAAATGAAGTTGAGGTAACGCCGTGAGCATTGTGCACGACCAGGCTATGCACTTTATCTACCAACAGGTGCTGGAACGCCTGTTGAGCCATATGTCGAAGGAGCAACGCGCCTCCCTGCAGTTATTGATACAGCGTCTGCTGGTGGCCGCTGGCGGGCCGGAATATATCGGTACGTTCAGGTTGCTGGTGGTACACGGGGCAGATTGTCGTAGTGCCCGGCTATTGGCGATCTTGCGGGCCGCCCAGTTGAGCATTGCCTTGCGAGCACCGGTCACCTTCAAGTTACGGGTGTTGGTGGCCTGTTTGCCCACAGCCAGCAGCGCCGTGCTGGAGCAGCACGAGCGCACCTTCAGCGCCTTGTTCATGCATGATGACCCGCGGGTGCTGTTGCAGATGGTCGAGGGCGCCGACGTGGTGCCCTTCTGTCGCCGCGCCGATGCCGCAGCCCGGCAGTGGCCGTTGACACGCGAAGCGTTGCTCTTGTTCGGTCACCTGGTCGATGCGCGCCCGCAAGCGTTGCTGGGCAGCCGCACCCACCTGGAACTGGCCGATGCCGTTCGCCGGGCACTGGCCGAGTACCCGGGTGCCGATGCACTGGTTACCGCCGTGCCCGCCCATCAGCGACGGCGCTTTGCGGCCTGGGCCCGGCGCAGCCTGCGCTTGGCAGGTGCCACCCGCCTTGGCTCGCTGCATCAATGCGTCGATAGCCTGGCCAGCGGGTTGGGCCAGTTGCGTGCCGCCGTCGATTCACCGGGTGTGGCCATCGCTGTGTCCGATAGCACCCGTTCAAGGGCATTGCCGATGCGGGTCATCGTGATCGACGATCTGTTGGCCCAGTTGCTCCGCGACGGCCAACTGGACGTGATCTTGGGTTGCGGCCTCGAGGTGATACAGGAAGGCCCGCCGCTGGCGGCGTTTGTCGACCCTCTGGCGCTGGCGCAGCTGCCAGAAACAGGCGCTTGCGGACAGGCGCCTGACGCATCCCGGTTCAGCCAGAGCGAACCGGCCGGGCCGCAGGCGCTGCCGCCGAGGCGCTTGGCCAAGGGCTACGGGCTTGAGCAGACCCAGGTCGCCTGCATGTTGTACCGGCCGTTTTGCGACCAGGGGGCGGGTCTGGAGCGGTTTCTGCAGTGTTGTCACGCTGACATGCTGGTCGCGTTGCCTTACCTGCATCGGGCCTTGCAGGGCAAGTCCTGCCCTGATGCCGTCAAGGACTGGATCGTCAACACCAGCGGCTTGCAGTTGGCACAGTTGCGCATGGTCTACAAGGGGCGGTTGGGCACGGGAGTACGGCCTTTGCTCGCCAACCTGGCAAGGCGCGATGTGCAGTTGCGGTTGCTGAGCAGCCCTGCGCCGTTCAAGGCCTCATCCTGATGGGCCGTGAATTCGCCTATCAGGTGGTGTACCGCTATCTGGTCGCCTTGATCGACGAAGCCGAGCGGGGAGGGCAGCCACGCTTGCCTTCGCTGAGGGCCTTGTCCAGACGCCTGGGGGTTTCATTGGCCACGGTGCAAGCGGCCTACAGCCTGCTCGAGCATGAAGGGCGGGTACATTCGGTGCCAAAATCCGGCTATTTCGCCCAGGTTGGCCTGCAAGCTGGCCGGGCCGACGTGGTCCAGGCGCTGCCCGCGCAGCCGCTGCTGCGCGCACTGTTCGCCCATGAGCGGCGCCTGGGGCGGCTGCGTACGCAACCCGCGCGGGTGCTGGGCGGGCCACGCCTGCGTGATGCCCTGGCCGAACGCTATACGCGCGCTTCGCGTCAGTACTGGCGGCCTGAGGATGTGCACCTGGGCCCGGATGTCCAGGCGTTGCTGGAAACGCTGCTGCTGGCGTTGGGGCTGCGTGGCTGTGCCGTGGTGGTCGCTTCGCCCTGCTGTTGGCGGATCCTGCGGGTATTGCAACGCTGTGACATGCGGGTCCTCGAACTGCCGCTCGATAGCGGCGGCAGTCCGGATATCGGCAGCCTGTCGACGCTGCTGGGCTGTGAGCCAGTGCGCATGATGATCATGCCTTCGTGCCTGGGTTTTCCTGCGGGGCGCCTGATGCCCCAGCACGCCCAGCAGCAGCTTGCCGAGCTGCTGGCGTTGCACCCGGTCTGGTTGCTGGAGAACGATCTCGACAGCGAGTTGTGTTTTTCCTTGCCTGTGGGGTCTCGGCTGCGCGACTGGGTTGACCCGCGTCGGCTACTGGTACTGGGTTCGCTGGAGGCGAGCATGGGGGCCGAGGTACCCTATGCCTACCTGTTGGGGTGCCACCCGGCGTTGGCAGAGGCGTTCTCCCAGCGAGCCTTCCAGCTTGCCCCGCTGCGCCAGCAGGCGCTGGCGCAGATGATCAGTTCGGGCGAAATCGACCAGCACCTGGGGCGGATGCGGGGGGTACTGCAGGGGCGTATGGCACAACTTTGCCAGCATTTGAGGGCGGTGTTGGGAGCGCAGGTGGCGTTCGACATGCCTGATGGCGGGTGCGCCTTGTGGGTGCGCCTGTCACCGGAAAGTGTCGGCGCTCGAGCCGTGGCGGCGACAGCGGGCTCGGCATTACAGGTGCTGGCCGGTGAGCAATTCAGCGTCCACGGGCGTTATCGGCAATTTCTACTGCTGACCTGGTTGGGCGAGCAGCCCGGTACACTGATCGAGGCGCTGCAACGCCTGGGGTTGGCCTTGGCGGTTGACACCGTTCGTCGGTAGAGCGCCGCAATCAACCACGGTGCTTGCCTGTGCAGCTGGTCTGTATGTATAAACAGTGTTCACTCTGGCTGCCTGACCCCGTCTTGTGATCGCTCACCCTGTCGATGACCCGCTGTATTACCTGCACAACTTCCGCCAGGTACTGCAGTGGGTCGACTCACGTTACGCCGACCTGCTCGACGAGCAGGAGCGGGCCTTTCTCCATGCCTTTGCCAAACTGGCGCAGCCGGCCCAGGCGCTGATGGTGCGCATGGTGATGCGCAAAGGCGAGCTGTTTCGCTGTGACCGCCTGGACTATGCCGAAATCGGCGACAGCATGGCTGCCTTGCAACCGCTGTTGGCATTGGGTTGGGTGCGCGAGCCGGAGGTCCTGAGCCTTGAACAGCTGTTCGCGCTGTTGCGCAAGGATGAACTCGCCGCAGGTTTCGCTGGGCTGTTAAGCCGCCCGCGGGCGGCCAAAGGCGACCTGCTTGAACAACTGCGGCCCCTGTCGCTGGTCCCCAGGCCGTTGCGCGAATGGTTTGCCCAGGCCCCGGTGGGGATCGTGCAATGGTGCCTGCAGCCACTGTGCGATCGCATGCGGCTGCTGTTTTTCGGCAACCTGTATCAAGACTGGTCGGAGTTTGTGCTGGCCGACCTGGGCGTGCTGCGTTTCGAGCAGGTCGCGTTCAGCCCTGACTCACGCGCTCTGCAGCAGCGCAGCGAGGTCGATCAGGCAATGGCGCTGCACCAGTGTGGCGAGCGTCTGGAGCGGGGGGAAGACCCCGCGTCGATCCTCGCGTCACTGGCCGACCTGAGCTTCGACAACCCGTGGCTGGCGCGGCGCCATGGCCGGCTGCTGTTTGCCCTGGGCCAACAGTGCGAGCGCCTGGGTGACTGGGACCAGGCCCTGGCGGTGTATGCCCGCAGCAGCCATGCGCAAGCGCGTATCCGCCAGGTTCGCGTGTTCGAGCGCAGCGAGCGTTGGCAGCAGGCTTATGCCTATGCACGGGAGCTGGCGGCTGCACCGGCCAATGCCCTGGAAGTGCAAGCGCTGCAGCGCATGTTGCCGCGGCTGGCACGCAAGCTCGGCGGGCCGGCGCAGCGCCGCCGGCGTGCAGCACCCCTGGAGCTGATCGAACTGGAGCTGCCACGCGAGCAGGCCGGGCTGGGTGTGGAGGAGGCCGTGCGGCAACACCTGGCGCAAGCGGGAGGGCAGGCGTATTACGTGGAAAACACATTGTTCAACAGCCTGTTCGGCTTGTTGTGCTGGGAGGCGATCTTCGCTCCGATTCCGGGGGCCTTTTTCAACCCGTTCCAGGCGGCGCCCCAGGACTTGCATGACAGCGACTTCCAGCACCGGCGTGCGGAACAGTTCCTGGCCTGCCTGGGGCGCCTGGACGATGGCTCCCATCGCCAGGCCATCCTCGACTGCTACGCGGCCAAGCAAGGCCTGCAATCGCCGTTCGTGTTCTGGCCCATGCTCAACGAAGTGCTGCTTGATGAAGCATTGGCGTGTCTGCCCGCCGCGCACTTGAAACAGTGTTTCCTGCGCCTGTTGCAGGATATTCGCAACAACCGCGCCGGCATGCCTGACCTGATCCAGTTCTGGCCGGAGCAGCAGCGCTATCGGATGGTCGAGGTCAAGGGCCCGGGTGATCGCCTGCAAGACAATCAGCTGCGCTGGCTGGAGTTCTGCGCCGAACAGGGTTTGCCGGTTGCGGTCTGCCATGTGCGTTGGAGCGAGGCACCATGAGCTACCGCGTGGCAGTGCGGGCGTTGTGCGAGTTCAGCGCCAAGGTCGGTGACCTGGACCTGCGCTTTACCCCGTCCCCCACGGCCCAGGAAGGTATCGAAGGGCATCGCCGGGTGGTCGCCCGGCGCGCAACAGGCTATGAGGCGGAAATTGCCCTTGAGGGCCAATACCAGAGCCTGCTGGTGCGCGGGCGTGCCGATGGCTACGACCCGGCCGCCAATCGCCTGGAAGAAATCAAGACCTACCGTGGCGACCTGGCCCGCCAGCCGGCCAATCACCGGCAACTGCACTGGGCCCAGGCCAAGGTCTATGCCTGGCTGCTGTGCCAGGCCCGGCAGTTGCCGGCCATCGAGGTGGCGCTGGTCTACCTGGATGTCGACAACGACAGCCAGACGCTGATCAGCGAGTCCTGTCGCGCCGATGAATTGCAGGGCTTCTTCGACACCCAGTGCCAACGGTTTCTCGGCTGGGCCCAGGCCCAGCAACAGCGACTTGCCGAGCGCGACCAGGGTTTGCTGGGGTTGGGCTTTCCTTACCCGCAGTTTCGCCAGGGCCAGCGGCAACTGGCCGAAACCGTGTACAAGGCGGTCAGCACTGGCCGCTGCCTGATGGCGCAGGCCAGTACCGGGATCGGCAAGACCCTCGGCACCGTGTTCCCGCTACTCAAGGCGATGGTCCCGCAGAAGCTCGACAAGGTGTTCTTCCTCACTGCAAAGACCCCCGGGCGGGCGCTGGCGCTTGACGCCCTGCGCCAGATCAGCGCGGGTTCGCCACAGCCGGCCTTGCGCACCCTGGAGCTGATCGCCCGGGACAAGGCCTGCGAATACCCGGGCAAAGCCTGCCATGGCGAGTCCTGCCCGTTGGCCCAAGGCTTCTACGACCGCCTCCCGGCCGCACGCGCGGCGGCGGCTTTGCGGCCCATGCTCGACCGCGCCGGCTTGCGCGAAGTGGCATTGGCGCATCAGGTGTGCCCGTACTACCTCGGCCAGGAAATGGCCCGTTGGGTGGACGTACTGGTGGCCGACTACAACTACTATTTCGATGCCCACGCGTTGCTGTTCAGCCTGACCCAGCTCAACCAGTGGCGGGTTGCGGTGCTGGTAGACGAGGCGCACAACCTGGTGGAGCGCGGCCGCAACATGTACAGCGCCAGCCTTGACCAGGGCCAGCTGCTCGCCTTGCGCCAAAGCAAGCCGCAAGGGCTCGGCAGTGCCCTGGACCGGCTGAACCGGCAGTGGAACGCGCTGTACAAGGAGCAGCGCGCGCCTTACCAGGCCAGCGACCAGTTGCCGGAGTCCTTCCTGCGTGCCCTGCAGCAATGCATCGGGTTGATCCAGGAGCGGATGAATGAAAAGCCGGCCGAAGTCGATGCCCAGGTGCTGCAGTTTTTCTACCAGGCGCTGCAGTTCAGCCGGGTGGCGGAACTGTTCGGCGAGGATTTCCTGTTCGACGTCAGCCTGCGCGAGGGCTCGCGCAAACGGCGCCTGGCCAGCCTGTGCCTGCGTAACGTCACCCCGGCCCGGTTGCTTGCGCCGCGCATGCAGGCCGCGCGCAGTGTGGCGCTGTTTTCCGCCACCTTGAGCCCGAGGCCATTCTACGCCGACCTGCTCGGCATGCCTGCGGACTCCGCCTGGCTGGATGTGGCGGCGCCGTTCCGTGCCGAGCAGCTCGAGGTGCGCATCGCCAGCCAGGTCTCGACTCGCTATCGGGAACGCCAGGCCTCACTGGCGCCGATCACCGAGCTGATTGCCGACCAGTATCAGCGCCAGCCAGGCAACTACCTGGCGTTCTTCAGCAGTTTCGACTACCTGCAGCAGGTAGCCGGGCTGGTCGCCGAGCGCTATCCGGGCATCCCGCTCTGGGCGCAGGCGCCGGGCATGGATGAAGGCGCACGCCAGGGCTTTCTCGATCGCTTCGTCGCGAACGGGCAGGGCGTGGGCTTTGCCGTGCTCGGTGGCGCGTTCGGCGAGGGTGTCGACTTGCCTGGCACGCGCCTGATCGGCGCCTTCGTCGCCACCCTTGGCCTGCCCCAGGTCAACCCGGTCAACGAACAGTTCCGGCAACGTCTGCAGCGGCAGTTTGGCGCCGGTTTCGACTACGCCTACCTGTACCCCGGTGTGCGCAAGGTCATCCAGGCCGCCGGCCGGGTCATACGAGGCGACCAGGACCGCGGTGTGCTGGTGCTGATCGACGAACGTTTCGCCGAGTCCAGGGTGCAGCAGATGTTTCCCGCATGGTGGCAGGTGGCAGTTAAATAATCCCGGGTGGCCCCATCGCACGGCATTGCAACTCCCAGTACACTGCGTGTTCCAACACCAACATCCGTTGAACTCGAGGTTTTTGCATGACGCTCAGTCCTTTGGCAGGCAAGCCGGCTCCGGCCAGCGTGCTGGTCGATATTCCCCGCCTGCTCACCGCCTATTACACCGGCCGCCCCGACGCCGCCGTGGCGGCTCAGCGCGTGGCCTTCGGCACTTCGGGGCACCGGGGCAGCTCGTTCGACCTGAGTTTCAACGAGCACCACGTGCTGGCGATCACCCAGGCCATCTGCCTGTACCGCCAGGAAAAAGGCATCGACGGCCCGCTGTTCATCGGCGCCGACACTCACGCGTTGTCCGCGCCGGCCGCAGCCAGTGCACTGGAAGTGCTGGCCGCCAATGGCGTGCAGGTGATGCTGTCCAAGGATGACGAATACACCCCGACTCCGGCGGTGTCCCATGCCATCCTCTGCTACAACCGTGGCCGCAGCCAGGGCCTGGCCGATGGCATCGTCATCACCCCGTCGCACAACCCCCCGCAGAGTGGCGGCTTCAAGTACAACCCGCCCAACGGCGGCCCGGCCGACAGCGACGTGACCAAGTGGATCGAGGCCAAGGCCAACGAACTGCTGGCTGCGAACCTTGCCGGGGTCAAGCGCATGGCCTATGCCCAGGCGCTGCAGGCTGCCACCACCAAGCGCCACGACTACGTGGCCAGTTACGTGGCCGACCTGGAAAACGTCATCGATTTCGACGTCATTCGTGGCGCCAACCTGCGCCTGGGCGTCGATCCGCTGGGTGGGGCAGGGGTGCGCTACTGGTCGGCGATCGCCGAGCGCTACCAGCTGAACCTGGAAGTGGTGAACACCGAAGTCGACCCGACCTTCCGCTTCATGTGCGTGGACTGGGACGGGCAGATCCGCATGGACCCATCCTCGCCTTACGCCATGCAGGGCCTGATTGGTCTGCGTGATCGCTTCGACGTGGCCTTCGCCTGTGACCCGGACCATGACCGCCACGGCATCGTCACCGCCGATGGCCTGCTGCAGCCGAACAACTACCTGGCCGTGGCCATCGACTACCTGTACCGCAACCGCCCGCAATGGCGCAGCGACGCTGCGGTGGGCAAGACCGTGGTGTCCAGCGGCCTGATCGACCGCGTCACCGAGCGCCTGGGCCGTGAACTTTATGAAGTGCCGGTGGGCTTCAAGTACTTCGCCCAGGGCCTGTTCGACGGCTCGCTCGGCTTTGGTGGTGAGGAGAGTGCCGGTGCCTCGTTCCTGCGCAAGGACGGCACGGTCTGGGCAACGGACAAGGACGGCCTGATTCCAGCGTTGCTGGCAGCGGAGATGACTGCCCGCACCGGTCGGAACCCGAGCCAGGCCTACAACGACTTGACCGCAGCGCTGGGCAAGCCATACGCCACCCGCGTCGAGGCCAAGGCCGATGCCCGGCAGAAGGCCGCCCTGAGCAAGCTGGCGCCGGAGCAGGTGAAGTCGACCGAACTGGCCGGTGAGCCGATCGTGCAGATCCTCAGCCAGGCGCCGGGCAATGGCCAGGCGATTGGTGGCCTGAAGGTGATGACCGCCAATGGCTGGTTTGCTGCGCGGCCTTCGGGGACGGAAGACATCTACAAGATCTACGCCGAGAGCTTTGTCGATGAGGCGCACCTCAAGCGCCTGGTGGAAGAGGCGCAGGTGCTGGTGGATGCAGCGATTGCCTGATTGACCTGAGCGGGGCCGCGCTGCGGCCCATTCGCGACACAAGGCCGCTCCTACAGGAGAATGCATATCCCCTGTAGGAGCGGCCTTGTGTTGCGAAAGGGCTGCACAGCAGCCCCCTGGGTCCGAAAGTCAGGCGACATCGACCAGGACGATTTCGCTGTCCTCGATCGCGGTCACCCGCAGCACTTCTTCTTCCTCGATCGCCACACCATCCCGGCCCTTGACACGCAGTCCATTGACCTCCACCAGCCCCTTGGCCGGCACCAGGTAACCCCGGCGCCCGGCATCGAAGCGGTATTCGGCGGTTTCGCCAGCCCGCAGTGTCGCAGCCACCAGCCGTGCGTCGGTACGGATCTGCAGGCTGTCTTCATCACCGGCCCGGCCGCTGGCCAGGGTCACGAAGCCTTCGCCGCGCTTGCCTTTAGGGAATGGGCGGGTCCCCCACGACGGTGCATCGCCTACCTTCTCCGGCACGATCCAGATCTGGAAGATGCGGGTGTCGACCTCTTCGAGGTTGTACTCGCTGTGCACGATGCCGCTTCCCGCACTCATCACCTGCACGTCGCCAGCTTCGGTACGACCTTTGTTGCCGAGGCTGTCCTGGTGGGTAATGGCGCCTTCACGCACATAGGTGATGATTTCCATGTCGCGGTGCGGGTGTGGTGGGAACCCGCTGCCGGCGGCGATCAGGTCATCGTTCCACACCCGCAGGTTGCCCCAGTGCATGCGCGCCGGGTCGTAGTATTCGGCGAACGAGAAGTGGTGGTGAGCGTCGAGCCAGCCGTGGTTGGCGTGGCCGAGGCCTTCGAACGGTCGCAGTTGCAGCATGGTCGTGCTCCTTGAGTCAGTGGAATGAAGCCATGATGCGCCAAATAAACATCGAAAATAAGCGTAAATATCGGCTGATAATCATCATATTAATAGATTGATGATGGCGAAGTGGATTATGCGATTCATCGCCTAATACACTGATCTGCAAGCATTCGCTGGCGATTTTCAGCAGATGCGGCGAACATGGCCTGCTGATTTGATTTTCAACGGAGTGACCGTGGCCCACGAGCAACCCCAGGCCCCCGCCGAACTGACCCCGCCCGCTCAATTACCCTGGTTGCGCCGCCTGGCGGCCCGCCTGCTGGGCCGCGGCTTGACCCGCCTGCAGGCACAACATCGCGACTCCTGGTTCCTGGGCCACGTCACGGGCCAGCGCAGCGGCCATGCCGATGGCCTGCGCGAAGGGTTCGAGCGCGGGCGAGCGGAAGGCTTTGAGGCCGGGCGCCAGGTGCTGGTGATCCGCGACGCCCGCCCTGATACCGCCGCCGTGCCTGGGCAGGACGACAATCTGTTCGACGATTGGCGTCTGCCTTTGAATGCCGAGCTGAAAAAGCGCTTCAAGGCCGACGTTGCCCAGCGCCTGCCCGCCGAGGCCCAACCCAGTGCTGCGCAGTGGAAGCTGATTTTCAGCGACACACCGTCCACCTGTGTGGTGGCCGGCGCCGGGGCAGGCAAGTCGACCTCGCTGGTGCTGCGCATCCTGCTGTTGCGTCACTACCTGGGCTACGAGCTGGACGCGATGACTGTGGTCACCTTCACCCGCGAGTCGCGCAAGGACTTCATCAAGCGCCTGGTGCAGGTGTTCGCCCTCTGGCAGCTCGACCTGCAACCGGCCAAGGCGCGCGAGCTGGTGCGCACCTTCCATTCACGGATCCTGCCACTGGTGCGCAGCTTGCCAGGCTTCGGCCAGGTGCGCGCGTTCGAAACCCTGGGCAATGAGATGCCGGCCGGCCGCGAAGCAGAGGCCGACAGCAACCCGTTCGACCTGCGCCTGAACGATGCCCAGCGGCAACAGCTCAACCAGTGCTACAGCCAGTTGCTCGGCGCCAGCCCGCGCTTCGCCGAAATCATCGCCACCTTGCGCCGCGAGGCCCTCCAACTCAAGCCGTTGGACCCGGACCACCCGGACGTGCAGAAGCGCGTGCAGGTTACCCAGCTAGCCGCCCAGCGTGACGAAGAACTGTGCGATGTAATCGAAGACCTGTGGTTCGCTGCTGGCGCCTGGCCGATCAAGGGGATCGAGCCGTGCCGCGAAACGGTCGAGATCCGCGGCAGCCGCTTCCATGTGCACGGCCGCCTGGAAGGCCTCGATGCCTGGGTGGTGCTGGGCTTCGACCCCGCCGAAAGCGCCCAGTACCAACGCCCCGGCGCCAAGCTGGCGGTGCGTGCCGAGTGGGCGGTCAAGCGCACCTTGCTGCAGGCGTTCTGCGACAAGCCGCTGATCTGGCTGGACAACTACGCCATGGCCCGGCGCCTGGCCGCATCGCTGGCCGGTGATGCCGTGGCCGGGCCGGGATTCGAGTACAAGGTCAAAGGCGAGCTGGCCCCGGCGCCGTTGCTCGACGCCTTTGTCGGTGCCGCCAACTTCATCGAGAACCTTGGCCTCGAGGTGAACCCGGCCGTGGCGGCCATGAGCTTCCCGCCCGGCGACACCGACGCGCTGTTCTTCGAGGCGTTGGCGCTGTACTGGAAAGCCCTGGAAGCGCACTTGCTCGACCAGTCGCCACCGGTGATGAGCTACAACCGCATGTTCGCCCTGTTCGGCGAGAACAACCCGGAGAACCTGCAGCTGCTGCCCGACCCGCTGCTGCGGCCACTGGCGCACCTGATGATCGACGAGTTCCAGGACGTCTCGCCGCAGATCGTCAGCTGGCTGCGGGCCAGCCTCGCGGAAATCCGCCGCCGCGGCCCGGCCATGCACACCGGGCGCAATGCCCAGCATGCCTCGTTGATGTGCGTGGGGGATGACTGGCAGTCGATCTACGGTTGGCGCGGCAGTTCACCGAAGTACTTCATGGAGTTCACCAAGGCTTTTCCGTCGCCGGCCAATACGCGGGTGATGCTGGTCGACAACTACCGCTGCCAGCAGCAGGTGATCGATGCCGCCGAACACTTGGTCAAAGGCACCCCGGCGATTGCCGGCAAGAAGGCCCGCGCCAGTGGGCCGGCCGCTGAGCTGCCGGTGGCCCCGGTGCGGGTCTTCGACCGTGATGAGGCGGCGCTGGGTGAGACGCTGATCGAGCATTACCAGCGCGGCGAGTCGGTGATGATGCTGTACCGCAAGGGCAGCGACAAAGCCCTGATGAACGAGCACCTGCAAAGTGTCCTGCACGCCGAAGCCCAGTTGCCTGCCGAGCAGCGGCGCCTGCGCCAGTTGACCTACCATAGCGCCAAAGGCTTGCAGGCCGATGCCGTGTTCATGCTCGGCGATTGCCAGTACCTGAGCAGCTCGCCCTACAAGAACCAGGTGTACCGCCAGGCGGGCCTGGGCAAGGCCGGCGATGCCCAGCCGTTCGATACGGCGCAGAAGGAGGAGGTGCAGCGCCTGGCCTATGTGGCGGTGACGCGTGCGGTCAGGCACTGCTATTGGCATGTCGAAGCGGCCAACGCAGAGGCAGCGGGTGTGCCGCGCGCGTCGAGCCAGGTGGATGGGCGGCAGGCCTTCTTCGAAGACCTGCGCGGTCAATGATCAGTCGTTGAGGGTTTCCGCTTGCCGGGTAAGGCTCAGTAGCAGCCCGGCCTCGACTTGTTGCTGCTCGTGCGTCAAGGCGCCCATCGCCTTGTAGAAAGCGGCCTGTTCGAGTGGCAATCGGCGTAACAGGCCGCTTTCGTCCAAGGGCGAAGCCGGCATGTACGCGCTCAGCGTGCGCGTGATGGCGCTGTCCAGCCAGGTGACCGGCTCATAAGCCGCGTCCCAACAATAGAACAGGTAGTCGATGCCGGGTCGCCAGAAGTCGGTAATGGCTTCAAACTGGCTCGCATATCGGGTTTTCAGGTAGTCGACCCAGACGGTTTGCCCGGCCATCCATTGTTGACGTGCACTGGCGTCGGCATCGAGTTCGAGCACGGCAGTGCCCACGTTGTCGATTATCGTCTGGTTGATCCTCGCAGTACCTCGATAAAGCATGCCCCTGCTGGGTTCGGGAAAGTCGAGGCTTTCGGCCAGGGACTGACGCAGGGCCAGGCGGACTTCAATGTCATCGACCAGACCGGTTTCCAGGTCCACATCGGGAAAGGCTACAGGGGAGTCCAGCACATCGTAGGCTGGCAGCTCGTCGTCCATGACATCGTCCAGCAGCGCCTGCTTGCGTTGATTGCGCTTGAGACTGATGCGGTCAGCCAGTTCGTTGACCTTTTCCCGGCGATACAACTGGCGGTACAAGTCGGCAAGCGGCTTGATGCTGCCCTGTGCCTGGCCCGCTGCCCGGTTGGCCAGCAATTCGACCTCCAAGGCGCTGAAGGCCTCGGCGCCGGCATCGCCACAGGTGGGCGGGTAGAGTTGCGCCACTTCCGTCAGGCGGTCTCGCAGCGCGGTGTCTTCGCTGGCTTGCTCGAGCAGCGACCATACACGCATGCGCAGCCCTTGCGGATCGCTTTGCGCTTCTTTCGAATAGGTCAGGCGCTCGATCACGCCTTGCAGGGCACCGTTTTCGTTCTGGTCAAACAAGTCGGCCCAGAGCTGATCCTGGCGGCTGCTCGCCGGGTCTCGCCAGAACTCCTGCCACTCCGGCCTCTCGGGCGTATGCTCGAAGGTGTTGACACCGCTGGCGCGTAGACGCCTGAGGGATTCGGCCTCGATATTGTTGTAATTGAACAGCCAGTTGCGTTCAGGCAGGCGGGCGGCGACATCGCGTGCAAACGGGCTGCGGAGTATGTTGGGCAGGTCCTGGACATGGTGGATACGGTTGCACGACAGGTTCAGATAGCGCAGCTGATACTGGGGTTGGTTCATCAACGTGGTGAGGCCGTTGGGCCATGCCTGCAACTGGCAGTTGTTCAAGTCCAGATGGCGGAGCCGAGCCATGAAACCGACGTCGGGGGCGACTTGCAAGGGATTGAAGTCCAGCTCCAGCCGTTGCGGATGGACAAGGTCCTGGAACCGTGCCGCGAGGTCTTCATCGAGTGTGATGCGGTTGCTGCCCAGCCTCAGGACATCTAGGGGCCTGTTGCACAGAAAGGCCAGTGTGTCCTGGTCGAGGGTCAGCCGGTTACGACGCAGGTTCAACTGGCGCAGGTCGGGCATCGCGGTCAGCACCCGCTGCGCAGTGGGCGAGAGGACTTCCAGCGTATTGCTGGTCAGGTCGAGCGCGCGCAGCTTGGGCACCGCCGCAAGCGCCTGATACAGCGCCTCTGCAGGGAGGTGCGGGTTGTCGGTCACTTCCAGCATTTGCAGGTTGGGGAAGCATGACAGAAACTGCTGGTCCAGATGTTGCAGTTCCAGGCCGGTCAGTTTCAGTTCCCGGACATGAGGCAGGCGGGCGTTGATTGCGGGTAGTCGGGGTATACGCATGCGTTCCAGCACGAGCACCTGCTGGTGGCTGCCTCCCTCCCGACGCCAGGCCTGTATGAGTTGCTCGGCACACTGTTGTCGATCGAAACGATCGTCCAGGCCTTGCGCATCCTTGACCCATTTGCGCAAGTCATTATCGAGATCGCGCAGTTCTGCGCGCAAGCGTCCGATCGCAGAGCCGAGGTCGCCGGTCTCGGCCAGTTCGGCCTGCAAGGCCGCAATCTGTCGACCGTTCAGGCCAGGGAACAGTGAGCGCAGCCGCCGCGCAGCAACGCTGGCATCGAGGTGAGTGGCGCCGCGACCACTGAGCGGGTAACCGATTTGACCATGGGCCAGGCGCATCGGCGAGCGCACACCGGGCTTGATCGGTTGCTGGCCAAGCAGCGTCGCACAGCCAGGGCGGTCGGCAAGCGCGATGTCCAGCAATCGGGCTTCACCCGCTTGCGGATGTGCAGTTTGCAGGGCTTGGCGCAGCAGCGCGCTGTCCGCATTGGCCAGGTTGGGCCGGTACAGGCCCAGCAGGGCACGGTCAAGGCGGGCGCGGGCTTGCAGGTAGCGCGCTTCTTCAGCCACGCGCAAGGGCACGCGGCCACTCGCCATGCGTCGCCGCTCGCTGCTGCCAGCATGGGCAACCAGCTCTTCCAGTGCGTTGTCGGGCAAGCCGGGAAACTGCCGGCCGAGCGTTTGTGCCTCGGCGCTGAGAGGCGTTTGCTGGCTTTTGCGCATGCTGTCGAAGAGATCGCCGCGGCGTTCTGTCAAACGGTTCGCCAATTGCTCATCCAGAGCGCGTGCTCGCTGTTCCGGCGCCATGCCTGGCAACAACTGTTGCAAGGCTTGCTCATCCATCTGCTCGACGACGACATTGCTCAGGTTACCTGAGTCGAGATCTTCCCGGCCGATCTCGATGGATAACGCATCGGGCGCGCCTTCAGCACCGAAGTACACGGCATCCCCCCAATTTTCAGGTCCCGTGAACACCTTCAACCGGTAACGCGCTGGCCACCCCGGCATGTTGGTCAGTTCCGGCAGCGCAAATTTCTTGTAGGCCGCCAGTGGCAGGCCGTGGCGCACCCGGGTGATGATGCTCTGGGTTTCGTTATCCAGACGCAGGCGCAGCAAGGTATCGGCCAGCAACGCTGGCGGGCGAACGCCATTGATCTGGCTGTGGCGCAGGCTGTCTGCATCGCCACCGGCAATGCGCAGGGCCGTGAGTTGTTCCGAAGGCTCAAGGCCGTCGCTGAACTGGCCAAGCCCGTTCAACAGCTTGCTGTCGTCCCATTCGAGCGGGTCGTCATGATCCAGCTGCCAACGTTTGTCACCCAGATAGCGCAACGCCGGGCTATAGGCATCGGGGGTTTGAGGATGGCGGACACGCCATCTACCGTCGCCGCCTTCGAACACTTCGTACAGCTGCCCCTCAAGCAGTAGATGGTCTTTGCCACTGATGACGTAGAGCCCCAGGTCGTTGGGCTGTGCGTCTGCAGGCAGCAGTTCGCCGCTGGCATAAGGGCGCATGTCAGGCTGCCAAAGGCTTTGACGGCCACCTTTCCAGACGCTTTCCAGGGCATCGACAAACCCCGACGCCTTGAGCAGTTTTGCACCGACTGCAACGCCCCCGATCGTAGCCGCGTTGATGGCCAGTGATTCCAGTTGCAACAATGCCTCATGGGTATCGCCGTTCTCCCAGGCCTCAAAGCCGGTGAACACCGAGTCCATGATGTCGTAGGCGAACACGCCGAGCATGACGACGTCCAGGCCTGGCACGAAGAACGCAGCCACATTGAGCACGGTCATACCGATATCTAGCCACCGTGCAAGCCGTGCCTTGCGTGCCTTGGCGTCGGCCTCGGCAGTGGGCACCGCAATCGCTCGCGCATCAGCCATCAGGCGTCGCGTGTGGTTGCGGTACAGCACCGGCCAGATGGGCAAGGCCAGCTTGGCGGAGTCGAACGGCACGTGGGGCTTCACTACGGGCTTGCGCTCGGAAGGGGGGCCTTCGAAGAGGGCGGCTTCCAGCTTTTCGGTGAGTCTGGCTTGATTGTCCTGGTCAGCGGATGCGATCAGTTGGTGGCGGAATGTGGTTTGCAGCAAGCGTTGCAGTAAATGCGCGCCAGCCTTCTGCAACGAGGGGAATTCCCTGAGGGGTTGCTCCTGATCCTGGGGAATGTAGAGCATGCAAGGGTTGGCCTGGTCGGTACGATCCGGGCCAATCAGCAGGGCATCATTCAGCGGGATGCCGAACAGGCTGAAGCGCCAGCAGTGAAGCGTGTCGCCGGCATAGTGCGGTGTAGGGTGGTTATCGCATAACTGGGTCAGCGCATCGCGCCCCTTGCGCGTCAAAAAGCCTTTGAGGCAGGCAATCATTGCCTGGGTTTTCAGCGCCTGCCGGCTTGCTTCAATCCATCGCTGTTCGATCTCTGCTTGCCGGGGCCCCTTGTAAATGGCTTGCAGGTGGTCTTGATAGCGCTGGCCCAGGTCCAGCGCTCGGCATTGATCGATGAACATCTGTGGCGTGAGGCCGCGGAGTCTTGTGTTGTTGCGGCCTTTGGTCAGGGTGTCATACGGGCCTGCTTGCTCAGACGCGGCAAAATTATGCAGGGCGGCTTCCATCAGGGAGCGTGGTTGCGGCGGCCCGTCGGGTTCGGTGATGAAGGGTTGGGGCTGGTCCAGTGAAATCTCCAGGCCGGGCGGGTTTGTTTGCTTGATGAACACCTTGTAGGGCTGGTGGATGTATTGGGCCTGGTCCACTTCGACATCCAGGCCCAATTGCTCGCTCAGCAACGGTTTGCAGAACTCATGGATCTGCTTGAAACCCCTGAGCGCGCCGCGCAACGCCTTGAACTGCGCATCGCGATCGCCAATGAGTTGCTGCACAAGCGCCTGGTCGTCGTGACTGGCCCCAGCGTACCAACTGTACGGCGCGCCATTTTCATCCAGGTAGTCCTTGCGCACGGCCTGGACGATGCGGCGGGTATGCTCAGGATGCATCGTTCTCGCCCAGAGCGGCAGGCTGCGATCAATCTGGGCTTGATGGTAGGGCATGGGTGGGGTTGGCATGATGGTACTCCTGTCGAAAGAAGCGCCATTCGGCAGCCTGCCCGGCCTCACGAGGTGGTAATCAGTTGCGTGCAGCGGTCGGTCCTGTGCATGCAGGGGTCGGCGAGGGGCCAGCGTGGGCAGGCTGACTGAGGGATGGTGGAGTACGGCATGTTTTCAGGGAGAACTCCAATGCATTCGCTGTGCAGTCCCAAGGATCATTTGCTGGACCTCGATGGTATTGAAATTGCGGTACGCACCTGGGGGCCAGAAGACGGCATCCCAGTGCTGGCCTTGCATGGCTGGCTGGACAATGCGGCCTCGTTCGAGCGCCTGGGGCCATTGCTGGAAGGTTGCTTCGTGGTGGCCCCCGACCTGATCGGCCATGGCCGTTCCGATCACCGCCGCCACGACAGTGGCTATTACCTCTGGGAGCATGCCGAGGACATGCTGGCGGTCACCGACAGCCTGGGCCTGTCCCGGTTTCACGTACTTGCCCATGGCATGGGCACCGGCATCGCCTCGCTGCTTGCGGCCATGACCAGTGGCATCGCCAGCATGATCTTCCTCGATGGCATCGGCGCGCCGTTCACCGTGGCCGAGGATGACCGTGTACAGCACCTGGCACGCGCGTATCGGCTGAAGAAGATGGTCCAGCGCAGCCAGTTGCAAGGTGCTGGCGAGCCCCATGGCAGCCGGTTCGACAACCTGGAAACAGCGCTCGAACAACGGCGCAAGCGCCTGGACGGCGAACTGAGTGAGGATGCCGCGCGCCTGCTGGCCCTGCGCGACCTGCTGCAATTGCCTGACGGTTACTGTTGGCGCCACGACCCACGGCTGGTGCTGCCCGAGCCGATGCCGCTGACCGAGCGCGAGGCGTGTGACCTGTTGCGGGAAATCCGCTGCCCGTTGTACCTGATGTTCGGCAGGCAGGGCGCATTCAGCGGCCACGGTTTCGAACGGCGCCAGGCGGCTTTGCCGGGCCATGCCAAGGTGTCCTGGCACCCCGGTGGGCACCATTTCCATCTCGAGGCGCCGGACCGCGCGCTGGTCGACCAGCTTCTACGCATCCTCGCCCGCCATGAGGGGGGGCTGCTACAGCGCCTGGTGAACGAATAGCGGGCTATGGGATTTCGTGGCGGCGCAACTGCAGCGGTTTCTGGGGTGAGGGTATCTGGCGATGCTGGCAAGTGGATATTGCCGCAAAGCCGATTATGCTTCAGTTACCTTGCTGCGATCCGGGGCGGCTGACCTCGTCGTGCTTCGCGCAACCTTTGTAGCCCTTGGGCCTGGGTGCGACGGTTAAATGGAAGTGAGGTACTCCGGCCTGCGATTAGCGACAAGACGGAGGCAACCCATGGCGGTTCTCGACAGCGCTTCCACGGGCAGTAGCGCGCCCCAACGGGGCATCACCAAGGAGGAGCGCAAGGTCATCTTCGCCTCCTCGCTGGGCACCGTGTTCGAATGGTACGACTTTTACCTGTACGGCTCGCTGGCAGCGATCATCGCCAAGCACTTCTTCGCCGGCGTCAATGAAACCACCTCGTTCATCTTTGCCTTGCTGGCCTTTGCCGCGGGCTTTGCCGTGCGGCCGTTCGGCGCCATCGTGTTCGGCCGCCTGGGCGACATGATCGGGCGCAAGTACACCTTTCTCATCACTATCGTCATCATGGGCCTGTCTACCGCAGTGGTGGGGCTGCTGCCCAGCTATGCGGCGATTGGTGTGGCGGCTCCGGTCATCCTGATCACCTTGCGCCTGCTTCAGGGGTTGGCGCTGGGTGGCGAGTATGGCGGTGCAGCCACCTATGTCGCCGAGCATGCGCCCAAAGGCCGGCGTGGCTTCTTCACGGCGTGGATCCAGACCACCGCCACGCTGGGTTTATTCCTGTCGTTGCTGGTGATCCTGGCCTGCCGCACCGTCATGGGTACCGAAGTGTTCGAGGCCTGGGGCTGGCGAGTGCCGTTCCTGCTGTCGATCGTGCTGCTGGCGATTTCGGTGTATATCCGCATGCAGCTCAACGAGTCGCCGGTATTCATGAAGATGAAGGCCGAGGGCAAGGCGTCCAAGGCGCCGCTGACCGAGTCGTTCGCCCGCTGGGACAACCTCAGGGTGGTGATCATGTCGCTGTTGGGCGGCACGGCCGGGCAGGCGGTGGTGTGGTACACCGGGCAATTCTATGCGCTGTTCTTCCTGCTGCAGATGCTCAAGATCGACCCACAGACCGCCAACCTGCTGATCGCCGGGTCCTTGCTGATCGGCACGCCGTTCTTCATCTTCTTCGGCAGCCTGTCGGACCGTATCGGCCGCAAGAAGATCGTCATGGCCGGCTGCATCATCGCTGCGCTGACCTACTTCCCGATCTTCAAGGCGCTGACCGAGTACGGCAACCCGGACGTGTTCGTTGCCCAGGAGCAGAACCCGGTGGTGGTGGTCGCCGACCCTGGCCAGTGCGCGTTCCAGTTCGACCCGGTGGGCAAGGCCAAATTCACCAGCTCGTGTGACATTGCCAAAAGCCTCCTGGCCAAGCGCGCGATCCCCTACACAAACCAGGCAGCCGAACCTGGCAGCGTGGCGCAGGTTCGTATCGGTGAGCGGGTGATTCCGAGCTTCGATGGCAGCAGCCTGGCGGCTGCCGACTTGAAGACCCAGGCCGATGCCTTCACCGCGACCATGGCCGGGGCCTTGAAGGAGGCCGGTTACCCGGAAAAGGCCGACCCGGCGAAGATCCATTACCCGATGGTGCTGTTGCTGCTGACCCTGCTGGTGATCTACGTGACCATGGTCTACGGGCCGATCGCGGCCTGGCTGGTTGAACTGTTCCCGGCGCGCATCCGCTACACCTCGATGTCGCTGCCGTACCACATCGGTAATGGCTGGTTCGGTGGTTTCCTGCCGACAGTGGCGTTCGCCATGGTGGCGGCGACCGGGGACATCTACTACGGGCTGTGGTACCCCATCGTGATTGCGCTGATGACGGCGGTGTTGGGTATCTTGTTCCTGCCGGAGACCAAGGACCGCGATATCTCATAGGCAGGTCCGGCCTCTTCGCGGCGCAAACCGCTCCCACAGGTGCAGTGCAGGGCCTGTGGGGGTGGCTCAGCGACCGCTCAATCGAAATAGCCACGCAGGGTGAAGGCATACCCGGTATCCACCGCCTTGGCCTCGCCCCGGTTCCAGCGTTTGGTCAACACGAACTCGAACGCCGGTTCGTACAACCCGTCCCTGATCAGCGCCCCCGCCAGCACCTCGACGTCATACCAGCCGTTTTCCAGCTCGATCATCGGCCGCCCCGGCACCTGGTAGCGGGCCAGCAGGTCACCCAGCGTCTTCGGGGTGAAGTGCTGCAGGATGCGCCAGGTGTACAGCATCAGCGCACGGTTCTCCACGTGCAGCACATAGCCGTTGCGCCGGTGCTTGAGACGGCTGCCGGGTTCGAGCAGGGCGGGTGGATGGCCATCGAGGGTGAACAAGATGTGATAGGGCAGGTTGTCGACGCCTGCCAGGGGTATCACCACGCCTTCGGCCACGGCCTTGTCGCCACTGTCGTTGCTGGTGAATTCACGAGCCAGGTCGTCGGACAGGTGATTTTCTTCTTTGAAACGATCGAGCAGCTGGATATCGCCCAGCAGGAAATAGTCGACCAGGTCGTTGAGCACTTCGCTGAATTCGTGGCGCATCTGTTTTCCTTGTTGTGGCGCACGGGATACAGCTGCAATGTAGCCAATGGCAGCACCGGCTGCCATGGGCGCCGCTCAGTGTTTCTGAGCGATCTGGATCAGGTTGCCGCAGGTGTCGTCGAACACCGCGACAGTGACCGGGCCCAAGTCGGTGGGCTCCTTGGTGAACTTCACGTTGGCCTTGCACAACCGGGCATACTCGGCCTGGATGTCGCGCACGCCGAAAGTGGCGGCTGCAATGCCGTCCTGTTTCAGCGCTTGCTTGTAGAGCTTGGCGGCGGGGTGCGCATCGGGCTCCAGCAGCAGCTCGACACCATTCGGGTCATTGGGTGAGGTCAGCGTCAGCCAGCGATGCTGGCCCATGGGGATGTCGTGCCTGGGCTCGAAGCCCAGTATGTAATGGTAGAAAGCCAAGGCCTTGGCCTGGTCGTCGACGAGGATGCTGGTGACAACGATCTTCATAGGCGTACACCGTACCTGCGGGTCGTTACCTACCAGTAAAGACGTTCTGGCCTGTTTCACCAGCCTTGAGCATTGAAGCGCCTCTACGCTGCGTCAAATTTGTAATACCTTTCGTTGATTTATGTAAGGCTGCTCCCTAACTGAGTCAAACCACTTTTCCCCCCTGCGTATGCAACTATCGTGTGGTTCCTTAACACGCGTAAGAGGAACAGACATGACGCTCAAATCCATGCTCGTTGCTACTGCCATCAGCATCCCGGCGATCACTCAAGCAGCCACTGCTGAGCCGATCAAGGTCCCTGTTGGCTCCCCTACCATGGTTCATCATTTGAAGTACGAGGTGATGTACAGCGAAAAGCCGTTCGAGCTGGCGAGCATCTACTACTACGACAATGGTATCTACAAGATCGTGTCGCCTGGCGAAGATCACTATGGTGTATACGTGATCGTGGGGCAGTCGACCGATTCGGTCTACAAGATCAGTTACCTGTCACTGCCCTCCGAAGATTGGGGCAGAAATGTCGCAAGGCATGATCTGACCTTCGACAATCAGAAGCAGGTCTTCACTCAGCAAGCCCTTGCTTACACGGACCAGAACATACCCCCGCAGCATGGCAGCTTCGTTCAGGCAGAAAACACGGCTAGCGATCATGCCAGTGTTAGCTGGCAACATCCCTGACGGCAGGTACGGGGCACTGACGGCTTGGTACCAATGTCCGGCCGGCGCTGGTAACACAAAAAGTATGTTCAAGCCTTAGGCAAATCCTTCATCACCCAGCAGCCCGCTGAACCAGGCCACAAGGTAAAGTGACAGGAAAATTCCAAGGCGCCCGCGAGCGGCGCCAACGAGGTGCCTGTGGCTTCCTACACCCTGCGACAACTCAAATACTTCGTCACCACCGTCGAGGCCGGCAGCGTCGCCGAGGCCTCGCGGCAGCTGTACATCGCCCAGCCGTCGATCTCCACGGCGATCAAGAGCCTGGAAGAAAGCTTTGGTGTGCAACTGTTCATCCGCCACCACGCCCAGGGCGTCTCGCTGACGCCAAGTGGCAAGCGTTTCTACGCCAAGACCAAGTCGTTGTTGCAGATGGCTCACGAGTTCGAGCAGAACGCCCTGGCCGACAACGACACCGTGGCCGGTCAGATCGACATCGGTTGTTTCGAAACCGTGGCGCCGCTGTATCTGCCGCGGCTGATCGCCGGATTTCGCGAGCGCTATCCGGGCGTGGACATCCGCCTGCGCGACGGCGAGCAACAAGACCTGATCCAGGGCCTGACTGCGGGTACCTTCGACCTGGCGTTTCTGTATGACCACGACCTGGACGGCACCATTGAAGCCGAACCCTTGATGCCGCCACAGAAGCCATACGTGCTGCTGCCCGAGAAGCACCGCTTCGCCGGCCAGGCGCAGGTGTCGCTGCGCGACCTGTGCCCGGAGCCGATGATCCTGCTGGACGTGGCGCCTAGCCGGACCTACTTCGTCAGCCTGTTCAATGAAATGGGCCTGACACCGAACATCGTCTTCAGTTCGCCGTCGATCGAGATGGTGCGCGGGATGGTGGGGCAGGGCTTCGGGTTTTCGCTGCTGGTGACCCGGCCGCATTCGGAATGCACTTATGACGGGCAAAAGCTGGTGACGATCGACATCGCCGAGCCGGTGGCGTTGTCGGGGCTGGCGGCGGCGCACCTGAAGCGGGTGCAGCTGACTAAACCCGCGCAGTTGTTCGTCGAGTTCTGCCGCGAAGAATTGGCCAGGTTCTGAATATCCGGGACCGCGAAGCGGCCCCAGCTATCTCAAACGGATCACTGCTGATCCGGCACCACCGCAATCACGTCGATTTCCATCAGCCACTCGGCCTGAGCCAAGCCGGCGACCACCAGCCCGGTGGAAATCGGGAACACGCCCTTGAGCCATTTCCCCACTTCCTTGTACACCGGCTCGCGGAAGCGTGGGTCGGTGATGTAGGTGGTGGTCTTGACGATGTGCGACAGGTCGGAACCCGCCTCTTCGAGCAGCTGCTTGACGTTCTTCATCGCCTGCTCGGTCTGCGCCCGAGGATCACCCAGGCCCACCAGCTTGCCTTCGAAGTCGGTACCGACCTGGCCGCGTACATAGATGGTGTTACCGGCCCGCACGGCCTGGCACAGGTCGTTATCCAGGGTCTGGTTGGGGTAGGTTTCCTTGGTGTTGAACATGCGGATGCGAGTATGGGTAGGCATCAGTGGGCTCCAAAGCTGCTGACATTGCTGATCGGGTTTGCTTGGCCATCCGCTTCGCGCTGCTCGCGGTCGCGGTAGGCCAGGTAGGTGCGCTGCGTGGCGATGTGGCCGGCGACGTGCTTGGCGTCATGCCACACGCCCCAGATGAACGACGAGCCGCGGCGCGACAGCCAGGGCAGGCCCAGGAAGTACACACCCGGCTCGCGGGCTACGCCGCGCTGGTGCTGGGGCTTGCCGTTGGCGTCGAAGGTGTCGACCTGCAACCAGCTGAAGTCGACGGCGTAGCCGGTGGCCCAGATGATGCTGGTGACGCCGGCCTGGGCCAGGTCCAGTTGCTGCAACGGGTTGACCATGCATTGCGGGTCAGCCAGGCGCTTGCGTGCTTCAGGCTCTTGCGGCAGGTCCAGGCCGTTGCGCTCGATGTAGGCATCGGCGGCATCCAGCAGGGCCAGGTAGTTCTCGTCGCCGCGGTTGATGTTATCGACCAGGTTGTCCTGGAAGTGGGCCACGCCGTTTTCGAACGACTGGGTCAGGCCGACCAGGGTCATGCCTTGGTGAGCGAGGGCGCGGAAGTCCACGGTGTGGCCGCCACGGGCGCCGCTGACGGCGATGGTCACATGCTCGCGGCCCGGCTTGGCGATTTCCGCGTCCCATTCGCCGAGCACACCCAGCCACCAGCAGAAGTCGCGGTTGCGGTAGGATCGCGGCGGGCGGTCGTGGGCACCGACCGACAGGTATACCTGGCGCCCGGCACGCATCAGCTCTTCGGCAATCTGCACGCCGGAGGAACCAGCACCCACCACCAGCACGGCGCCGTCAGGCAGCTGCCCGGGGTTGTAGTAGGCGGCGGAGTGGATCTGGTGCAGGTTGGCATCTTTCGGGGCGATCGCCGGGATCACCGGTTTCTGGAACGGGCCAGTGGCGGCCACCACGCGGTTGGCGCGGATCACGCCTTCGTTGGTCTCGATGGTGAAGCCAGGGCGGTCGGCGTTGCGTACCACCTTCTTGACTTCGATGCCGGTGCGTACCGGCAGGTTGTATTTGCGTACGTACTGCTCGAAGTAGTCGGCGACCTGGTCCTTGCCGGCGAAGGCATCAGCGTCGAGGTTGAATTCCAGCCCCGGGAAGCGGTCGTGCCAGACCGGGCCGTTGGCTACCAGGGAATCCCAGCGGCCGGTGCGCCAGGCCTCGGCGATGCGCTTGCGTTCCAGCACCAGGTGCGGCACGCCAAGCTTGCTCAGGTGTTCACTCATGGCCACGCCGGCCTGGCCGGCGCCAACCACGAGGGTGTCGATTTCGATGTTGTTCAGTGTCATGTCCGAGCCCTTGTTAAGGCGGTTTTTGTCAGGTCGGTTTGGAGGACCGCCGTTGCCTGGGGCCAGACTAGGGATGCCTGGAAAATCGCGAAAATAGTATTTAGCTGGGGCTTGCCGATAAAACGGCGAAGGCCGCGTTTTGCCTGGGCTCGGCCAGGGGGCTGGCTTTGCGAGCGGTGTTGGCCGGCCTTAGTTTTTTCCTGTTCAAGGCACAGGAAAATGTTGGTTTCGTGGCCCTGAAGGTTCCGCCCAGAATGCCGGGCATCGCACAGAACAACAGGAGCTCCACCATGACTTTCTCCATCATCGGTCGCTGCCAGGAAACCGGCCAGGTCGGTATCGCCATCAGTTCGTCGAGTATCGCCGTCGGCGCCCGCTGCCCATGGGTACGGGCAGGCGTCGGTGCCGTGTCCACCCAGAACATCACCTTGCCGGCCCTCGGCCCGCAAATCCTCGATGCCCTGGAGCAGGGCCAGCTGCCTCCTGCCGCCGCACTGGACCGGGTGTTGAGCGCCAATGGCTGGAGCGAGTATCGCCAGGTCACGGTGATCGACAGCCAAGGCCAGGTGGCACTGTTCACCGGCAAGGAAGCGTTGGGCGTGCATGACGCTGTGGCCGGTGAACAGTGCGCGGCCGCTGGCAACCTGCTGTCTTCGCGCCAGGTGATCGATGCCATGGTGCAGGCCTTTGAACAGGCAGGCGGGCATCTGGCCGACCGCCTGTTGGCAGCGATGCATGCGGCGATGGCGGCGGGGGGTGAAGCCGGCCCGGTGCATTCGGCGGCGCTGAAGATTGCTGGCGAATTGACCTGGCCGCTGGTGGACCTGCGCGTGGACTGGGCCGATGAGGACCCGATCGGTGTGCTCGACGGCCTGTGGCAGGCGTACCGCCCACAGATGCAGGACTACGTCACCCGCGCCCTCGACCCGACCGCCGCCCCCAGCTACGGGGTGCCGGGCGATGAGTGAAGTCAGCAGCCGCGCCTTGCTGGAACGGCTGATCGGCTTTGCTACGGTCAGTCGCGACTCCAACCTCGAACTGATCGCGTTCATCCGTGACTACCTGGCCGGGCAGGGGGTGGCGTGCGAGCTGTTCCATAACCCGGAAGGCACCAAGGCCAACCTGTTCGCCAGCATCGGCCCCGCGGATGTCGGCGGTATCGTGTTATCCGGCCACACCGATGTGGTGCCGGTGGACGGCCAGGCCTGGACGCTGCCGGCCTTCAACCTCACTGAACGTGACGGGCGCCTGTACGGTCGTGGGACCGCTGACATGAAAGGTTTCATCGCCTCGGTGCTGGCGGCCGTGCCAAGGTTCCTGGCGCAGCCGCTGCGCATGCCGGTGCACCTGGCGTTTTCCTATGATGAGGAAGTCGGTTGCCTGGGCGTGCGCTCGATGCTGGCCGCACTGGGAAATCGCCCGATCAAGCCACGGCTGTGCCTGATCGGTGAGCCTACCGAGCTGAAGCCGGTGCTGGGCCACAAGGGCAAGTTGGCGATGCGCTGTGAGGTGCATGGCGCGGCGTGTCACTCGGCGTACGCACCTTACGGGGTGAATGCCATCGAGTACGCTGCCAAGCTGATCGGCAAGCTGGGCGAAATCGGTGATGCCCTGGCGCTGCCGGCGCATCACGACGGGCGCTTCGACCCGCCGTTCTCCACGGTGCAGACAGGGGTGATCAAAGGGGGCAGGGCGCTGAACATTGTGCCGGAGGAGTGTGCGTTCGATTTCGAGGTGCGCGCGCTGCCGGGGTTTGAAGCACAGGCAGTGGCCGACCAGCTGCAGACCTACGCCGAGGCCGAGTTGCTGCCACGCATGCGCAAGGTCAACGCGGGCAGTGCAATCCGCCTGCAACCGTTGAGTGCGTATCCGGGGCTGGCCACGCCGCCCGACAGCGAGGCCGCGCGCTTGGTGGCATTGCTCAGTGGCTCGGAGGATTTCGGTACCGTGGCGTTCGGCACCGAGGGTGGGCTGTTCGACCAGGCGGGGATACCGACCGTGGTGTGTGGGCCGGGCAGCATGGACCAAGGGCACAAGGCGGATGAGTTCGTCAGTGTCGAACAGCTTGAGGGTTGTGATGCGATGTTGTTGAGGTTGGTGGATTATCTCAGGCAGGAATGACGGTATTGGCTTCTTCGCGGATAAATCCGCTCCTACAGTACGAAGCATGGCCCGGGCCCCGTAGGAGCGGATTTATCCGCGAATGGGCCGCAGAGCGGCCCCGGCGATTCTAAAAGGTCGCCTTGACCTGCAGGCCAACTACCAGCGCATTGTCGATGTCTTTGCCCGAGAACGCCCCCGGCTCGATGATGTACTGCACATCCGGGCGCAGGTTCAGCCACGGCGTTGCCTGGTAGCCATAGCTCAGTTCGATCAGTTGCTCGGCGTTGTCGATATTGGGGAATTGCTGCCCGGCGTTGAATGCGGCGTCTTCCAGCACATCGCGGCTACGCGGATTCGGCACGGCGCGGCCATAGCCCAGGGCCAGGGTGTCGCGCGGGCGGCCTTCGAACGGCTTGTACAGCACCACACCGGCGCCATACCACTTGGTGAATGGCGAGGCGGCCTCGCTCGCTGCCGAATACTGGCCGAACGCGTGAAGGCTGCGCCCCGGCGAGCCGGCATCGTTCCACACCGCCTGGTCAACCAGCAGGTAGTGACCACCGCGACCGGACACTTCCTTGCTGCTGTCGACGCGCTTCACGTCGGAGCTGTCGTAGTAGTAGCCCAGCTTGTACTCACCCGGCAGTTCGCCCTGCAGCTTGTACACCAGCTCCACCGGCACCACGGTACCGGTGGTGTGCTTGGGCCCCAGGTGCCAGGCGCGGCTGGAGTTGCCGTTGCTTTCCGGGTCGACGTTGAACGCCGCCACGCGCAGCTGCCAGGACGGCGACAGGTCGTACTTCACGCGCACGCCGAGGTGGGCGTTGGGGTAGTTGGTCCAGCCGCTGCCACCGGACATGTTCAGCGGGTGGCCACAGAAGCCGGCGTTCATGAAGTTGCACAGGATGCCGCTGTCGAGGCCGCCGAGGTCGTTGCCCATGGCCATGTAGCCGAGCTTGACGTTGAGTGCCGGGGTGAACAGGGTGCGCTCGTAGCTCAGTTCGGTCAGGCGGGTGTACAGGCCGCCGTAGTTTTCCTGGATCGGCAAACGGTTGCCGACCAGGTCTTCCGAGGCGCTGTTGCCGCGGCGGTCGTTGATGGTCAGTTGGACCTTGCCGCCGTTTTCCAGGCCGTAAATTTTCGACAGGTCGAACTGTGCGCCGAGCTTGATGTTCTGCGAGTAGCGCGCCGAGCGGTGCAGGCCACCGTGGGCGTTGTAGGCGGTTTCACCGCTGTAGTCGCCGGTGAGCTTGACACCGTCTTCTTCGAGCTGGTGGCGCAGGCCGCCCCAGTCACCAGTCATGGTGCTGCGGTTGAGCAGGTCGCCGTCGGCCAGGGCAGGGGTGCTGGCCAGGGCCAGAAGCAGGGTTGGGGTGATGCGGATTGCGGATGGCATTGCTGTGTCTCGTGTTGTTTTTGGGGGGGCATTCGCGAACAAGCCCGCTCTCACCAGGATCAGCGCAGAACCTGTGGGAGCGGGCTTGCCCGCGAATGCAGCGACGCGGTCTTACGGCAGGGCGTAAGAAATCACGTAGTCGCCACGGTCAGTCGACTGGCGCGCACCGCCAGCGGTGATCACCACGTACTGCTTGCCGGTCTTCGGCGAAACGTAGGTCATCGGGCCACCCTGGCTGCCTACTGGCAGGCGGGCTTTCCAGATTTCGTTACCGTTGCTGCTGTCGTAGGCGCGCAGGTAGAAGTCCTGGGTCCCGGCGATGAACACCAGGCCGCCTTGGGTCGACAGGGTGCCGCCGAGGGTCGGCAGGCCGATCTTGATCGGCAGGTGCATGCGGATGCCCAGGGGGCCGGTGTCTTCCACGGTGCCGACCGGTACCTGCCAGGCGATCTGGCGGGTCTTCATGTCGATGGCGGTCAGGGTGCCGAACGGCGGCGCCTGGCACGGGATGCCGGCAACCGACAGGAAGCGGTTCTTGTTGACTGCGTATGGGGTGCCCTTGAGCGGTACGGCGCCCATGCCGGTGTTCAGTGCTTCACCGCCGGAGGCTGCGTCGCCCTTGTTCTGCGACGGGATCATCTGGATCCACAGGCCCAGGCGCATGTCGTTGACGAAGATGAAGCCATGCACCGGGTCGGTGGACAGGCTGCCCCAGTTCATGCCGCCCAGCGAACCCGGGAAGCTCAGCGACAGGTCAGTACCCGGCGCGGTGTACAGGCCGTCGTAGCGCATCTTCTTGAAGTCGATACGGCACAGCAGCTGGTCGTACGGCGTGGCACCCCACATGTCCGACTCGGTCAGGGTCTGCGCGCCGATCTGCGGCATGCCTACCGATTTCGGCTGGGTCGGGGAATACGGCTCGTTGGGGATGTTGCTTGGCTTGACCGGTACCTCGTCGACCTGGGTCAGCGGTTTGCCGGTGGCGCGGTCGAGCACGTAGATTTGCCCGGCCTTGGTGCCGATCACCACCGCTGGCACGGATTTGCCGTCGTCCTTGGTGAAGTCGATCAGGCTCGGCTGCATCGGCAGGTCAAAGTCCCAGAGGTCGTTGTGCACGGTCTGGAATACCCACTTCTGGTTGCCGGTGGTGGCGTCCAGGGCCAGTACGGAAGCGCCGTAGGTGTGGTCCAGCTTGCTGCGCTCCACCCCGTAAATGTCAGTGGACGACGAGCCCATCGGCAGGAACACGGTGTTCATCGCCGGGTCGTAGGACATCGGCGCCCAGCTGTTCGGGGTGCTGCGCACATAGGTGCGGCCATCGGCCGGCGCCTTGCGGTCTTCCGGGTTGCCCGGGTCGAAGGCCCAGCGCATTTCCCCGGTGATAACGTCGAAACCGCGGATCACGCCGCCTGGCATGTCGGTCTGGACGTTGTCGGCGATACGGCCGCCAACCACCACGGTGGTACCGGCCATCAACGGTGCGGAGGACAGCTGGTAGTAGGAGTCCGGTACGTCACCCAGGCCGGCCTTCAGGTCGACCTGGCCGTTGTTGCCGAAGCCTTGGCAGAACTGGCCGTTGTCGGCGTCAACGGCGATCAGGCGGCCGTCGATGGTATTGGTCAGCAGGCGACGCTGGCAGTTGGCACCGGCCGGCACGCTACCGACAGGGATCGGCGAACTGTTCGGCTGGGTCGGCTGGGCGATCGCCGCGGTGGCGTCGAAGTAGGCCATGCCACGGCAACGCTGCCAGACCTTGGACTGAGCGTTGATCGCGTTCTTCCACAGCTCTTTGCCGGTGTCGGCGTCGAGGGCGATCAGGTTGTTGTGCGGGGTGCAGATGAACACCTTGTTGCCGATCTGCAGCGGGGTCAGCTGGTCTTCGGCGCCGTTGCCGTCACTGATGGCGACGTCACCGGTGTGGTAGGTCCAGGCCACCTTGAGCTTGTTGACGTTGTCGCGGTTGATCTGGTCCAGCGCTGCGAAGCGGCTGCCCCCTTCGGTGTTGCCGTAGTGGGCCCAGTCCTTCTGCTCCTTGCCGGCCTCGACCGGGGTGATGCCCGGGCCTTTGCCGGTGGGGGCAACGCTTGGGTGGGCGACGAACATGTTGCCTGCGGCGATCACCAGCAGCACGGCCAGCACACCGGCGATGCCGTATGCACCACGGCCGGCGCTGGCGCCATTGGCGCGTGCGAGCATCGGGTAGACCAGCGCCACCACCATGCCGATTGCGCCGAACATGAACAGGCGCGAGAACAGTGGCCAGAACACCAGGCCGGCGTCGATCAGTGCCCAGACCACGGTACCGACCAGAAACGCCGCGTACAGCCAGGCGCCGGCCGGCTTGCGGCGAGCGATGAGAACACCGGCGATGGCCATGGCCAGGCCGCCGATCAGGAAGTACCAGGAACCGCCCAGGCCGGCGAGCTTGACGCCGCCAGCGGCCAGGAGCAGGCCGAGCAGGGCGACGATCACGCCCAAGCCGACCAGGATGATAGTTGTGGCGCCAGAGGCGCGCGGTGTTTCGTTCATGCCAGGGATCTCAGCAGGTGGAATGAGCGCAGTTTAAGCCCTTAGCTTGCTAATTAACAAGTTAGTACATAATTTAATGAGGCTGATTGTCGCAGGGGCAAACTTGCAAAGGTGTGGCTAAAAGTGTAGATCACGCGTTGAAAATTGCAGTAAACGTGGCGTTTAACCCGCCTGTAAATTTTCGAGGGCTGGACGTTTGCAACAGGCGATGGGGTATCTCAATGAGGTGGCCATGGCGTGTCGATACCATGAAACACGGCAAGCCAGACGGTCGGTTGCCCTCGGGCAGTCCATTCCACCCGATGCCGGCAATGCGCCGGAATGTCCAGGCAATCACCCGGCAGCAGCAAGCGGGAGTAGTTCTCGCACTCAAAGCGCAGCCCGGCTCTGCCGGTCAACAGCAGGATCCATTCGCTTTCGGCCTGGTCGTACCAGAAGCCGTGCGGGCTGGCCTGGCCGCAGGAGACGATGCGCTCGATGCGCAGCCCAGGGCGTTGCAGCAGTTCATCGACCCGCTCGGCTGCGGCAGGGTCGCAATGGGGCAGGGCATTGAGCAGGTTGGCAATGGGCATGGGATGTTCTCGCACTGACGGAGGTGTTTCCACTATGGACCTGATCGCTCTGTTGTGCGCTTCTTGACCCGCCTTGCCGATTGTAGGAGTGTTCCGAAATTCGAAAACTGGAGTAGCTATGGACAAGCTCCTGGCGATGAAGATGTTTACCGCAACAGTGGATGCCCAGGGCTTTTCTGCGGCTGCGCGCAGGCTCGGCGTCGCTACTTCGTCGGTGACGCGTCTGGTCGATGCTCTGGAGTCGGAGCTCGGCACGACCTTGCTCAACCGCTCCACACGCCAGGTCAGCCTGACCGAAGCGGGTGCACGTTACTACGCAAGGGCGAGGGACATCTTCGACGCGCTGGATGAGGCCGACGCCAGCGTCGCCGACCGAGGCGATGAGCCGGTCGGTGTGCTGCGCCTGTGCCTGCCGGTCGAGTTCGGCCGACGCGTGATCGCACCGCACCTTGGGCCATTCCTCGCCCGTCACCCGTCGCTGGAGCTGGACATCGACATGAGCGACCGGCTCGATGACCTGCTCGACGGCCGCTACGATCTGTCCATTCGCCTCGGCGACCCGTCGCCAAACGGCGAGCTGGTGTGCCGGCAACTTGGCCGCTTTCAGCGCTGGCTGGTGGCAAGCCCCGACTACCTGGCCAGGCGTGACGCGTTGCTGCACCCCGAGCAACTGCTGCAGCAGGCCTGCCTGCGTTTCCGCTACGGGCAGAAGGCGCGCGCCTGGCGCCTGCAGCGCGCCGACGAGGTGCTGGAACTGGAAGTGAGCGGGCCGCTGCGCAGTGCCAACGCCGACCTGTTGCGCGAAGCGGCGCTGGCTGGCAGCGGCATTGCCTTGCTGGCCGACTGGCTGGTGCGCGAGGACGTCGCTGCCGGGCGCCTGCAGCGGCTGTTTGCGGACTGGCAGGCGAGCCCCGGCACGGCCAACGACAGCATCAATGCCCTGTACTTGCCCAACCACCGCGGCTCACGGCGGGTCAACGCATTCATCGGCTTTTGCGAAGGCCTGCTCAAGCCCTGACCCCTACCGTTGCGCCTGGCGCAAAGCCTCGTTGCGCCGGGGCTGGATTCTCTCGCAGGCAAGCGCTCGGTAAGGTGCCTGGCATATTCCAACCCGATGCCGAGGTACCTCGCATGAATCCCTCCCTTGCTGCTGCCCAGCCAGCCCATGCCGGCCTGAGCCGTGCCCTGGTCGCGCTGCTGGCGTTCTGCTGCGGCGCAATCGTCGCCAATATCTATTACGCACAGCCCATCGTTGGGCTGATCGCCCCGGACCTGGGCCTGTCTACCGAGCGCGCCAGCCTGATCGTGTCGTTGACCCAACTGGGCTACGCGCTGGGCCTTTTGTTGCTGGTGCCACTGGCCGACCTGGTGGAAAACCGCCGGTTGATGATCACCACTGCCGTGCTGGCCTGCGTCAGCCTGTTGCTGGCAGGGACCAGCAGCAGCGGGCAGGGGCAACTGTTCCTGATGTATGCCTTGCTGATCGGTTTCAGTTCGGTGGCTGTGCAGATGCTCATTCCGTTGGCCGCTCACCTTGCGCCTGAGCAAGAGCGCGGGCGGGTGGTCGGCAACATCATGGGTGGCCTGCTGCTGGGCATTTTGCTGGCACGGCCGTTGTCGAGCCTGGTCGCCGACCATTTTGGCTGGCGCACGGTGTTCATCGGCGCCGCTGGCCTGATGTTGGCAATCATCCTGTTGTTGGCGTTGACCCTGCCGCGCCGGGTACCTGAGCACAAGGCCAGTTATGCCGGGCTGATGTTGTCGCTGGTCGCCCTGTTGCGCCAATACCCGGTGCTGCGTCAGCGCTCGCTGTATCAGGCGTTGATGTTTGCGGCGTTCAGCCTCTACTGGACCGCAGTACCGTTGGCCCTGGCCAGTGAGCATGGCCTGTCCCAAAGCCAGATCGCGTTGTTCGCCCTGGTTGGCGCGGTCGGCGCCATCGCAGCACCGATGGCTGGGCGCCTGGCCGACGCTGGCCATGCCCGTGCCGGTTCGTTGCTGGCCCTGGTGCTGGCGCCCCTGGCGCTGATGCTGGGCTTGACCACACCCGGCTACAGCGTGATCGGCCTGGGGCTGACCGGGGTGCTGCTGGATTTTGCCGTGCAGATGAACATGGTCATCGGCCAGCGTGAGGTCTATGCCCTGGACCCGGCCAGCCGCGGGCGGCTGAATGCGCTGTACATGACCAGCATCTTCCTGGGCGGGGCAGTGGGTTCGGCGGTGGCCAGCGCGGTGTTTGCCCAGTACGGCTGGCACGGTGTGGCGCTGGTGGGCGCCGCGTTGCCCGGCTTGGCTCTGCTGGTCTTCCTGCTGGTTTCGCGGCGCGCTTGAGCACTACCGGCCCAGCGGCAAGGCGACGCCAATCAGGGCGAACAGGCTCGCGCAACAGCGATTGAACCCCTTGCCGCCCTTGGCCAGCCACGGCCGGATACGAAAGGCCAGGCGCGCCAGCACGTATTCGACCACGCATTCCACGCTGGCAAAGGTCGCCGCCATGATCACGAACTGCAGCAACAACCCACGCTGGGGCTCGATGAACTGCGGCAAGAAAGCGCCGTAGAACAACAGGACCTTGGGGTTGGCAAGCGCCGACAGCAGGCCTTGGCGGAACATCCCCGGGTTGCTCAGGCGTGCAGTGCGCTCGGTCACCTCCAGCTGCAAGCCAGGGCTGCGCCACAGCTGGATGCCCAGCCACACCAGATAGGCGCCACCGACCCACTTGAGCACGATCAGTACCGAGGCTGACGTCTGCAGCAGCGCAGTCAACCCGAACATCGCCAGGGCAATCAGCGCACTGAAGCCGAACACCCCGCCAACGATGGTGAACAGCGTCCGGCGCGCACCATACAGTGCGCCGTGGGTCAGGGCCAGCAGGCTGTTCGGGCCGGGCGTCAGCGACAGGCCGATGCTCGCCAGCAGGTAGAGGAGCCAGGTATCCAACGCCATGGTGTGCGCCTCAGCTGTTCACGTGTGTGTTCTGGACCTGAGTCGCGCTCATTGCGGCGTGCCGAACAGGCCGGTCCAGTAGATGCCGGCATCGCTCTTCGGGTCTACCGCATAGGCCGCGCCCATTTCGCGGAAGTCCGGGTTCATCAAAGTGGCGCAGTGGCCAGGGCTGTCGAGCCAGCCATCCACCACCTTCTGCGCGGTGTCGCGCCCGGCGGCAATGTCTTCGCCGATCTGCCGGTACAGGTAGCCGGCCAGCTCCGCCCGGTCACCGGGCGTGCGCCCGTCCTTGTCGATATGGTCGAAGAAATTCTGGTTGGCCATGGCCCGCGTGTGGCTGGCAGCCACGCCTGCCAGCGCCGTGCTCCAGCTCAGCGCAGGCGCTGCAGCGAACGGCTGGCCACCGCATTGTCGGGGTGCCTTGCGTGCGGCATTGATGGCCTGCAGCACCTTTTGCCCCTCGGCTTGCCAATCGCCCAGGCGCCCGCTGAGCAAGGGCCGGGCGAGCACGATACGCCAGTCGCGACCTTCCTGGCTGACGCCGATATCGACAAACTGCGGGTCGAGCACGACCTGGCAGAAGCTCTCTTCGATGGCGTGCATGGCCGCACGGGCATCGCGTGGGCCGGACAGGCTGATGGCCTGGACATTGACCATGGGGTAGGCGGCGCGGCTCATGGCCTGTTGCAGGTCGCGAGTGCCTTCCGGCGACAGTGCCAGACGGGTATCGCTGTTGAGCGGCGGCAGCTCCACCGACACCTCGTCACCGCAGCGCTGGGCCTGGCTGCGGTAGGCATTGATCGATTCGATCAGCTGCGCCTCTTCGCCGGTGGCGGCCATGGCCCCGGTCGACATGATCAGGCCCAGCGACAAGGCGGCAACGGATGACAGGACGCGCATGTGGATCTCCCTGTGGCTGGCAGCGTCTTGGTATGCGCTGCTCATCCTACACAAGCGCGAGGCTTTTGGCCCGGTCTCGTGCAAAGCAAAGAAAACGCCAGCAAAGACTTGCGGGCGGCAAAAGAGGGAGTAGACCGGATAACGCCAGAAAAGTGCGATTGCGTGTCAGCGGGCCAGCGCCTGGTTCGGTTTGTAGAACAGGAAGTGCCGGGTTTCGGTCGTCTTGCGATAGGCCTTGGCCCAGTCCGGGTGCACATTGCGGTCATGAAAATACAGCGCGCCTCCCGTCGAGTCCTTGAGCTGCTGGTTCAGGGCCTTGCGCGCAATCTCCTTGGCCACATCGTAGCGCTGCGCTTCCTCGACCTGGTCGGAACGCCCGTCACACCACCAGGAAAATTGGCAGGACTTGGTCTCCACGCCTTGCTTGACCACGCCGCAGATGGTGTCGGGAAACCCTTCTTGGCCCAAGCGGTTGAGCACCACGCTGGCCACTGCGCTCATGTCCTGGGCGTCGGCGCCCTTGGCTTCCCAGTAGAGGGTGCGGGCCAGGCAGGTGATGCTGTCGTCCAGCGGCGCCTGGCCTGCCGGGTCCACTGCCTGCACCTCGGCAGGGGTGATGGTTTCTGTCTTTTTGGGGGGCGGGGCATCATCCACCACCTTTTTCTCCAGCTTCTCTGCCTTGTCTTCGGCCACGGCGGCCTTGGCACTTTCCTCGGCATGCAAAGGGCTGGCGAGCAGGGGCAAAGTCAGGCAGATCACTGTCCAGTAGAGGCGCATGGTCGCGTATCCGAAGTGTGGGCTGATTCACAGTCTAGCCAAGCGGCTTCACTTCAGCGCCAGCATGAGCACCAATGGCAAGGTGACTGCGGCCAGCACGGTCTGCAAGGCGATGATGGTGGCCATCAGCGGTGCGTTGCCGCCCATCTGCCGCGCCATCACGTAAGACGACGAGGCTGTCGGCAAGGCCTGGAACAGCACGGCCACCACCGCCGCCTGGCCACCCAGCCCCAGCAGGCGGCACAGGCCCCAGGTGGTCAGCGGCATGACCAGGAACTTGAAGGCCGATGCTGCCAGCAGTGGCCGCGCCTGCTGGCCCAGGCTGGCACCACCCAGTGCCGCCCCCACGCACAGCAGGCCCAGGGGCAGGGCGGCCTGGCCCAGCGCCTTGACGGTGGGTTCCAGGCCCGCCGGCAGTCCCAGGCCGGTGACCCGCAGCAACAGGCCGCCGGCGCAGCCGACGATCAAAGGGTTGGCAAAGATGGCCCGCAACACCGTCGCCGGGGAGCTGTGGCGTGCGCTGAATCGGGCGAACACCAGCACGCAAAGCAGATTGACCAGGGGTACGATGGCGGCGTTGGCCACCGCCGCCAGGGCA
The DNA here is from genome assembly GCF_001320485.1 of Pseudomonas sp. NBRC 111130. Taxonomy (NCBI): domain Bacteria; kingdom Pseudomonadati; phylum Pseudomonadota; class Gammaproteobacteria; order Pseudomonadales; family Pseudomonadaceae; genus Pseudomonas; species Pseudomonas sp. NBRC 111130. Next base: position 63,050 of record NZ_BCBG01000104.1, on the reverse strand, counting down.
ATCCCGGCGCTGCCATAGAGGCCGGCGGCGAGGGTGGCACCGATGTAGTTGTTGAAGCGCACGCCGCCCTGGAACACCGAGGTGAAGTCAGCGCCCTCGTGGTTGACCGCACCTTGGTAGAGCACCAGCAGCGCGGCCCCCAGCAGGGTCGAAAGCATCAGTACGCCGACCATGCCCAGCACCGGCACGCCATCGAGATTGGCCGTGGCCAGGCCATGCAGGAACAATGACGGCAGCAGCACGAAATAGCTCAGGCGTTCAGCGCCCGGCCAGAACGACTCGCCAAGAAAGCCGCGGATACGCAGGAAGGTGCCCAGGGCAATCAGCAAAATGATGGGCACCAGGGTGGTCAGCAGCAGGTGGAGCATGGGGGGATGTCCGTGGTCGGGTACGAGCAAAGGTTAGCGTGGTCGATCGATTGGGAAAAACGTTGATTTCTGCAGTGACCGTTGAGAAAAACTGTACGTTCAGGCGTCCATGGCAGCCTTCAACACGGCAGTCAGGTGCCGCCGCTGACTCTTCTGGTGTTCCAGCAACACCACCCGTCGCACCAGCTGCGGCTCGCCAAAGGGCAGGCAGGTGGCCGCCGGCAAGCGTTGCAGGTCGTCATCGGCCATGGGAATGATCGCCACCCCCAGCCCCATCACCGCCATGCGCGCCAGTGCCTCCTGACTGTCCAGTTCCATTTGTTCGCTGACCTGCAAATGCTGGCGGCGAAGCTCCTGCTCGATCTGCCGCCCGGCCCAGGCACGCTTGTCGAAGCGCAGGAACGGCTGGCTGGCCAACAGCTGTGGCAGGCTCTGGCCGGCCAGGTCGGGGCTGGCGATCGCCCAGAAACGGTCTTCGAACAGGGGCGTGAAAACCAGGCTCTGCGGGTAGGGGCTGACCGGTTCCGTGGTGATCGCTGCATCCAGCTCGCCGTCTTCGACCCGCCGTGCAAGTTCCGCCGACATCCCTGAGTTGACGCTGATGTGCAGTTCCGGGTGGTGCGCCTTGATCCAGACCAGGGCCTTGGGCAGGCGTCGCGCCAGGACCGTGTGGATCGCCCCCAGGCGCAGCCGGCCACGCAGGCTTGGGCCGCTGGCCAAGGTGTCGGCCAGTTCGTCGTAGGCGCCGAGGATGTGTTCGGCCCGGGCAACGGCCAGTTGCCCGGCCTCGGTCAATACCACCTAGCGGCGGCTGCGGTCGAACAGTGCGACCTTGAGTTCGTCCTCGAGGGTCTTGATGTGCAGGCTCACGGCCGAAGGGGTGAGGCTGAGCAGGTCGGCGGCACGGGCGAAGGTGCCGTGGCGGGCGATGGCAACCAGGGTGCGCAAGGCTTTGAGGGACACGCGAACGGGCTCCGGGCGGCTAGGGAAGTGTTTCAGTCTGTGGCTGAACGGAATGGCTGGCAAGCTGCGCAGTCCCACTCGTGACGCGGGAAAGAAACCCGCCTGACCCCAACCATGGAGAAAGTACATGAAAGCAGTCATCTTCACCGCCTTGCTGGCCTCGGCCGGTCTCGCCCAGGCCGCGCAAACGGTGGAATTGAAGCTGGCCGGGACGGATGGCCCGGGCAAGTCGGTCGGGACCATCAGCATCGAGCAGAACCAGTACGGCACCGTGCTCACCCCGGATCTCAAGGACCTGCCGCCGGGTGTACACGGTTTCCACCTGCATCAGAAGGGTTCATGCGCAGCGGCAGAGGAAAACGGCAAAGCGGTGCCAGCGGGTGCGGCAGGCGGGCACTGGGACCCTGACGCCACCAACGCCCACAAGGGTCCCTATGACGACAGCGGCCACCGGGGTGACCTGCCGGCGCTGTATGTCGGTGCCGACGGCAAGGCCACCTACCCGGTGTTGGCGCCACGCCTGAAAGCCGCAGATTTCAAAGGTCATGCGTTGATGGTGCATGCAGGTGGCGATAACCACAGCGACCATCCCGAGAAGCTGGGCGGTGGCGGTGCCCGCGTGGCCTGCGGGGTGGTTCAGTAAGCCAGGAGCCGCTCAGGGCTGGCGTTCGGCTACCGCACGCAATGTACGCAGCGTCACCACCGGAGCGTCTACCACAAACCGGTTGGCCAACCAGCCCGGTACGTCCCCGGCCGGGTCTGCCTGCAACTGGTAGGTCACCTCGGTTTCCCGTTCGCCAAGCGGCTTCATGATCCATTCGCCCGACAGGTGCTGCACGCGAATCAACCCCGGCTCTTCTGGCAGGCGGTTCGGTTCGGCGCTCAGGTGGCGCACCAGCGCGCCGTCATCCAGGCGTTCGGTGCGGACCTTGAGTATGATGTCGCGCGGCAGGGTCGGCCATGGCAGGTTGGTGGTCAGGTAGACCCAGGTCGTGTCGCCTTCCACCTGCAGCAGGCGCATCTGCTCGCAGGCATACAGCCACTTGCAGGCCACCCGCAGGTTTTCCTGAAGGTCGGTGAGCGTGCGTACACTGGCTTTCATGGTACTGACGCCGCGAAACTGCTGGTAGGGCGAATCAGCTGCCGCGGCGAGGTAAACGCGGATACCTTCGCGGTCGTAGGCGATCTTCCAGTCGTCAGCCGCCAGGCTGGCAATGGAGACAAGCAGCAGGGCAAGCATCAGGCAGCGGTTCATGGCGTGTACCGCGCTAGGGCAGGGCTAGTCAGTATGCGCGGCAAACAGAAAGCCCGCCAGGTGGCGGGCTTTCGGCATCAGCCTGAACTCAACGCTGTGGGTTGAGGGTCAGGTGCACGTGACGGTTGACGTCCTTGTACAGCAGGTAGCTGAACTTGCCTGGGCCGCCGGCGTAGCAGGCCTGCGGGCAGAAGGCGCGCAGCCACATGAAGTCACCGGCTTCCACTTCGACCCAGTCCTGGTTCAGGCGGTATACCGCCTTGCCTTCCAGTACGTACAGGCCGTGCTCCATGACGTGGGTTTCAGCGAACGGGATCACCCCGCCAGGCTGGAAGGTGACGATGTTGACGTGCATGTCGTGGCGCATGTCGGCCATGTCGACGAAGCGGGTGGTGACCCAGCGGCCTTCGGTACCCGGCATTTCGATGACGGTGGCGTTGTCGCGGTGGGTGACGAACGACTCCGGCACGGCCAGGCCTTCGACTTTCTGGTAGTGCTTGCGCAGCCAGTGGAAGGTGACGTTGGCCTTGCTGTTGTTGCGCAGGCTCCACTCGGCGCCAGGGGCGAGGAACGCATAGCCGCCTGGGGTCAGGGTGTGGTGCTTGCCTTCGACGGTGATGTCCAGCTCGCCTTCGACGATGAACACCACGGCTTCGGCGTTCGGGTCCAGCTCAGGGCGCTCGCTGCCGCCTTCCGGGGCTACTTCGACGATGTACTGCGAGAAGGTTTCGGCGAAACCGGTCAGCGGGCGGGCGATGACCCACATGCGCATCTTGTCCCAGAACGGCAGGTGGCTGGTGACGATGTCACGCATCACGCCTTTAGGGATGACGGCATAGGCTTCGGTGAACATGGCACGGTCAGTCAGCAGCTCGGTCTGAGCTGGGTGCCCACCGTGGGGGGCGAAGTAGGAGTGGTTCGACATGAGCAGTCTCGACTTGTTGTTCTCTCCCCGTGCCTTGGACCACACCGGCCGGTGCGTGCAGGGGATGTGCGGACAGCATAGGGGGCAGCCCGCATCATCCACAAATTAAATGTTGAAATACTCGACATTCAGTTACTGAATGCGAGCCTGACGCCCGGCGTGCCCATCGGGCAGCCGGTCGCCGTGGCCGAACAACTTGTGGCGCAAGGTGCCGTCGGTGTAGTTCAGCGGGTAGCGGCCACGACGCTGCAGCTCCGGCACCAGCAGATCGACGACATTGGCCAGGTCGTCCGGTTGCACGGCGTAGGTGAGGTTGAAACCGTCGATGCCGGTCTGGTCGAGCCAGTGTTCCAGCTGGTCGGCAATTTCGCCGGGCGAACCGACCAGTACCGGGCCACGCCCGCCCAGGCCGACGAATTCGGCGGCTTCGCGCACGCTCCAGCGGCGGTTCGGGTCGGCGGCGGTGAACGCCGCCAGGGCCGCACGGCCAGCATCGTTTTCAACGTATTCGATGGGCGCATCCGGGTCTAGGCCGGCGAAATCGATGCCGGTCCAGCCCGAAAGCAGGGCAAGGGCGGCGTCCAGGTCGACGTAGCGGCGGTATTCGGCAAAGCGCGCCTGGGCCTCTTGCGAGGTCGGCGCGACGATCAGCAGCGCCTGGGCATAGATCAGCACCTCGTCCCGCCCACGCCCGGCCACCTCGCTGGCCTGGCGGATGCCGTCGGCGTAGCGGCGCAGCACGGCGGGCGTCGGGCCGCTGATGAACACGCACTCGGCATGCCGGGCGGCGAATTGCTGGCCACGCGCCGAGGCGCCGGCCTGGAACAATACCGGGGTGCGCTGGGGCGAAGGCTGGCACAGGTGCATGCCGGGCACCTGGAAGTGTTCGCCAGCGTGGTTGATGGCGTGCACCTTCGACGGTTCGATGTAGCGTCCGGCTTCGCGATCCTGTTTTACGGCATCGTCTTCCCAGCTTTTCTCCCAGAGTTTGTACAGCACCTCCAGGTACTCCTCGGCCAGATCGTAGCGCTGGTCATGGCCCAGCTGCCGGGCCAGGCCCAGATTGCGCGCAGCGCTGTCGAGGTAGCCGGTGACGATGTTCCAGCCGACCCGGCCATTGCTCAAATGGTCGAGCGTGGACATACGCCGGGCAAAGGGATAAGGGTGTTCATACGTCAGCGAAAAGGTGACGCCGAACCCCAGGTGCTCGGTGACCCCGGCCATGGCCGGCACCAGCAACAGCGGGTCGTTGACCGGCACTTGCACGCCACCGCGCAGGGCGGCTTGCGGGCCACCCTGGTAGACGTCGTAGATGCCCAGAACGTCAGCGATGAACAGCGCATCGAACAACCCGCGCTCCAGCAGGCGCGCGAGGTCGGTCCAGTAGTCCAGGCGGTTGAACGCCACGCTGGTGTTGCGCGGGTGACGCCACAGCCCCGGGGACTGGTGGCTGGCGGCGTTCATGCTGAAAGCGTTGAAGCGGATGTGGCGGGGCATTGCCTTCACTCCCTGGTCACGGCAATACGGAAGCCGGGTAGATCGCATCGGCCACCTGCAGCTTGTGCGGGATCAGGCCCAGACCCTGGAAGGTATCGGCCAGTTTCTGCTGCTCGGCGATGATCTGCGGGGTGATGGCCACGGCGTTATAGTTGCGCCGCTCGCTGGCCACCTCCAGCACATTGGCGCTGATGCCCAATTGCGGTGCCAGCAGTGCGGCCACTTCGGCGGGCTTGGCGTTGGCCCACTGGCTGACCTTGCCCAGCTCGCTGAAGAAGGTTTTCAGCAGCGCGCGGTGCTGGTCGGCGAAGGTGGCGGTAGACAGATAGAAGGTGCGGTTGTTGGTCAGGCCGCTGCCGTCGCGCAGGTTTTTCAGGCCTGGCTGGCTTTCGGCCGCAGCGAGGAAAGGGTCCCACAGGGTAACGGCTTGCACGCTGCCCGATTGCAGGGCGGCGACGGCATCGGCGGCGTTGTTGACATAGGCTGGGGTGATGTCCTGATAGCTCAGGCCGGCCTGTTCCAGGGCCACCGCCAGCAGGTATTGGGCGTTCCAGCCGCGGCCGGTGGCCACGCGCTTGCCTTTGAGGTCCTGCACTGCGGTGAGATGATCCTGTTCTCGCACCACCAGGCCGATGCCACGCGGGTAGGGTTGTTCGGCGGCCAGGTAGACCACCGGCTTGCCGGCAGCCTGGGCGAATACCGATGGCGCGTCGGCCGCGTGGCCCAAGTCGATGGCGCCGGTGCTCAGCGCTTCGAGCAGTTGCGGGCCGGCGGCGAATTCGTGCCAGCTGACCTTCACGCCTTGGGGGGCCAGGGCCTTTTCCAACGCGCCGCTGCCTTTGAGGATGTTGATGCTGTTGAATTTCTGATAACCGATACGCAGGGTCTTGGCGTCTTCGGCGAAGGCGCTGGACCACGGCAGCAGGCTGCTGGCCACAGTCGCCAGGAGGCCGCCGACGAGCAGGCGGCGCAAGGGGGAGAAAGGCATGGTCGACGCTCCTTGAGCAGGGTGGGAAACGGTGTACCCAGCCTAAGGAGGACGCGTTTGGCTTTCAATTTTTTAATTCCATTTGGTTAGATTTTTTTGTTCTTTTTATATCCTTTTGTGATTGCCTGGTCGTTGACGAAATTTTCACATCCTCTTGCTAGGATTCGGGCCCAACAAAAGGAGCCCCGTTCATGCCCATCCTGCGTCGGCGCAGCACCCGCATTGCCCTGACTGTATCTACCGGCCTGGTGGCTGCCACTTTGGGTTTTTTCGCCTGGCAGTCGTTCTACCCGGTGCAGGCCGCCAGTGGCTGGCGGGTCGAGGTGCTGCATCGTGACGTGGCCAAGGCCGCTTCGCTGCTGCCCCAGGCCGACGGCAGCCTGCTGGTCAGCCGCGAGCTGGATGACGGCAAAGGCAGCATTCTGAAGATCAGCGCCAGCGGCGATCGGGTCGTGCTGATCGACAACCTGTCCAAACCCGACGGCATGGTCGCGGCACAGGAGGGTTGGGTATTCAGCCAGGAAGGTGGCCACGCGCCTGTCAGCCTGTCCCGCGATGGCCAGGTCACCCGCCTGTTCGACGGCGACAGTGTGCAGGGGCTATGGAACGACGGCGATCACCTGTATGCCATCGAAGACCGCAAGGGCAATGGGCGCCTGATGCGTTATGAGTGGGCCAGCGGCCAGCTTGACGTCCTGCGCTCGGGGCTGACCGAAACCGAGGGCCTGACCCGTTGCGCCGACGGCCGCCTGCTGTACACCGAGAAGGGCACCGGCATCGTTCGTGCAGTGTCCGAGGACGGTAGGGACCCGGTGGTGGTAGAGGGCCTGCGCCATCCGACCTTCCTGATGTGCGATCAGCGCGGCCTGTGGATCAGCGAAGACAATACCCACCGCGCACGTTTGTTGCGGGTGGACGCTGATGGCACCCAGCACGTGGTGCTGACCTTCCTCAAGGCGCCGCAGTCGATCATCGCCGATGGCAAGGGTGGCTACCTGCTCGCCGAAGGCGGGCGTGATCGCATACTGAAGCTGAGCCCGTCCGTGGACCAGGCCACAGCCCAGCGTTAACCGGGGGACGCGCCCCTAGAGTAAAAGCGTGGGATCGGGCTACTCGGCAATCATCAGCAATGACTGCGGCAGCGGGCTCTGCGGATGCTGCGGCTCCTGCAGGCTCAGCAAGCGGAACCCGGCCATGTCCAGGGCATTCAGCCAGCTGGCCAGGGTCCGGAAGTACCACGGCATCGGCTGCCAGTCCCCGGCAAACCCGGCAAAAGACTCCTCGCGCCAGCCGTCCTGATAGTCCCCGTCTGCCACGCTCCAAGGGTGCAAGGTCTGGATCACCAGCACGCCACCGGGCGCCAGCCGTGCTTTCATCGCCGCCAGCAAGGGGATGATGTCTTGTTGCAACAGAGCGAAATTGGCACAGATCAGCGTATAGCCACGGCCGATATCCACTTCACCTGCGGCGAGCTGCGCATAGCTGGCCTAGTGTACGGGCGTCGAGCCTGAGGCCCGCGCCGCCTCGACCAACACGATGTCGCCATCTACGCCAGTCACTTCTATGCCGCGATCAGCCAGCGCCCGCAGCAACCAGCCTTCGCCGCAGCCCAGGTCCAGCACACGCTCAGGCTGGCGGCCGAGGATCGCCAGCAAAATTGCCTGGTCGGTGACCTGCCGGCGGCTCTCGATGAGGCCGCCACGCACCGCATCTATCCACGCCTGGGCGTTGTGCTGCCAACTGTGCAGCAGGGCGTCTTCGGGGTTGGGCATGTCGCTGATCCTGAGCAGTGGCATCGCTCAAGCATAGGCGTTCACCGTCGCCTTGTCCGAGGGGGACCGAGCGGGCGCCTGGAGTGCCTCGCGGCCATAGAAGCCCAGGGCGGTGGCCCAGGTGGTCAGCCACACGAAGATGCCGGCCCAGAAGGTATGCGACATGTAGTGCCAGCCTTGCAGCACGCGGGTGGTGCCGTAGACGAAGCCGATCAGCAGGATGGCCACCAGCAGCTTGCGTGCATGCTGCCAGCGGTAACGCAGCGCCACGAAGTACAGTGCCAGCAGGGTGAAACCGCTGGACGCATGGCCGCCCGGCCAGCAACGGCCTTCACCGGCCTTGCTGAACCAGCTGAACTGCTCGTACCACTCCACGCGCGCCTCTGGGCCACCGTAGAGGGTAGTTTCCACCGGGCAATACACACTGGTGTGGCTTTTCAGGTAATGGATGACGGTGGTGCACAGGGCAAATGCCACCACCACGAACAGAAAGTCGCGGCGATGACGGTGGGTGAAACGCAGCACCGGGCTGATTCTGGCGGCATTCAGGCCACGGGTGATCAGAGCATCGGGATGGTTGGCCAGGCGCGGCCAGATGAACGACAGCAGCGAACCGATGATCGCCGCCTCACCGGTCCAGTTCGGTAGCACGCGTGGCCATTTGTGGGTCAATTTTTCGAACAACTGGTCATGCAGCAGCGGGAATTGCCCGCTGACGGGATCGAGCAACAGGTTGCTGATCCAGCGGTCCAGTTCGGTGAGATCGAACAGCAGGAACGTGATTGCCGCCAGCAGCAGCGGCAATAGCAAATTGTTGACGTAGAAAGCGGTGCGTGGAGAAACGGGCATGCTTACATCCCTGTGCTGCTGTTGAGTGTCTGCCATTGGTTGGCGTTGAGTTGCCCGAGCAAGTGGGCCTTGCCGTTGCTGTCTTTGCTGACGAACAGTGCACTGGCATAGCCGGCAACCCGTTCGCCGCCTGCGACGCGCAGCTGCCGCTCGAGGTGGTCGATGCAGCCGCTGTGGGTGATCAGCACCAGGTTGTGACCCTCGCGCTTGTGAGCCAGGGCAGCGTTGGCAAAGGTACTGTCACAGCGTGCCAGCCAGTCCTGGGTTTCGATGGCTTTGCCAAACACGGCTGACGCCGTCTGCTGGGTGCGCACCTCTGGGCTGCTGAGGATATCGGCGTCGGCCAGGCCCAGGTGGCGGATGCCCTCGCCAACGGCGGTCGCTGCCTGGTTGCCCTCCACGGTGATGCCGGCAGGGTCGCCAAGGCAGGCATGGTTGGAGCGGTCGCAGCGTTCGGCATGACGGATCAGGACAATCACCTGGTCGCTGTTCCAGGCGCTGTAGACGCCGTGCTCGCTCATCAGCTGCGCGCTGCCCAGGTTGCTGACATGTGGACGAAGCACATGCCACAGGCCGAACGCCGTGAAGGCCAGCACCACGGCCAGCAGCCAGGCTGCAGGCAGCTTACGGCCTTTGAGGTGCACAAGGCGCGGGTGCGTCGCAATTACATTTTCCAGCATGCTGCCACTCCGGGGACAAGGCTGGCTGCACCTTATCCTCGGCTTTGTGGCCCGTTGGTGAAGCGGATGTGAAAATTGTCTTAGCCCACAAGCTGGCCGACGCGGAGGATTTTTTCCGCAGGTTGCGGCAGTTTGTGATGCACACGGTATGATTCGCGCCCGCAACCGGAGCCCTCCATGGCCAAAGACATCGAAAACCCCTGCGTCGCGCTTTGCCAGCTCAACAGCGAGTTGTGCGTGAGCTGCGGCCGCACCCGTGAAGAAATCCGCAAGTGGCGCGGCATGAAGCGCCCGGAGAAGATGGCCACCGTGCAACGCGCGGCCACGCGAATGAAGGCCATCAGCAAGAAGAACGCCAAGCGCCAGGGCAACGACTGAAACCGCTGGACTTGTGTAAGATGCAGGCTTCGCAACGTTCGTGAGCTTGCCGTATGGATACCCACTCGCTTCTTGCCTTCACCCTGGTCGCTGCAATCGCCATCGCCAGCCCGGGGCCTGCCACGCTGATGGCCATCAACAACAGCATCAACCATGGCCAGCGCAGTACGCTCTGGTCGTCGCTGGGCAATGGCACCGGGCTGTTCTGCCTGTCGGCGGCGGCCATGCTCGGGCTCGGCGCTTTGTTGGCCAGTTCCGAAATGCTGTTCAACGCGGTCAAGCTGATCGGTGCTGGCTACCTGTTCTACCTCGGTGCCCGGCAGTTGCTCAAGAAGGGCCCGATGCTGGTCGACCAGGTGGCCGCGAAGGTGAGCAAGCCGACCCCGCTGAAGTTGTACAAGTCGGCGTTCCTGACTGCTGTTACCAACCCCAAGGCAACCATGTTCTTCACCGCGCTGTTCCCGCAGTTCATCGACCAGGGCGCGGCGTTGCTGCCGCAGTTCCTCACCCTGACCGGGATCTTCGTGGCGTTGTCGCTGATCTCGTTGACGCTGTATGCGGCGCTGGCGTCGCGGGCCAAGGGCGTGCTCATCCGGCCGGCGCTGTCGCGTTGGGTGAGCCGGGTAGTGGGTACGACCTTCATTGGCTTTGGTGCGGCGATTCTCGCCATGCGCCGCCAGGCCGCTTCGGCGCCACTCTAGTGCCTGCCTGTCGCTGCATGTCAGCGACACGGCTTCCCAGGCAGTGCATGTTCACTGATAGCAAAAGGATTTGTCTTTTACTCTGCATCTATGGCTTCCCTTCGCCTTGGCCTACCTGACGACAACCCTGTCCCCGGGCCCAAACATTCTGTTGGTGGTGCGTAACGCCCTTCGCCATGGCCCTTCGGCGATGGCCGTGACACTACTGGGCAACCTCGCCGCGCAGTTGCTTTTGACCAGCGGCAGGCTACCTACTTCAAAGGCACGTAGACATCCGTTTGCCACTGATCCAGCGGCGTCTCGGGGTAAACACTCAGGTAATGGAAAAACAACGGATGGTCGCGCAGTTCTTCGTTGCTGACGGGTAGCCAGTCGCGGTAAAGCGGGTAGAGGGTTTCGCCGATATGGTCAGGCGAGCCTGCATGGCGAATGACGGCACATCGTCCAGCAGGGATGACCCGCTCCTGCACGCCGAAGCTATTGGGCCTTACGGCTTCAGCTATCTCGCCACAGATTGCGAAGTGGAAATCGTCTTCGGGAACGGTGTCAGGGTTGTTGTATGGAATGCCAAAGGTGCGGCTCTGGGCCACCGGCGACTGACCGCTGTGCAGGCGCCATTGGCGAAAGTGTTCGACGCTTTCGCCAAGCAGGCCCGGTGAGCCATGGTGTTCGAGTGCCGCCACGCGGGTTTCGGCAAATTCCACGATTCGTATTTGCATGCTGATGCTCCTGGACAAGTGAGGAACCACGAATACCGCACTCCAGGCCTGCCAGTTCGGGGCTTTGGCAAACACACTGGGCGCCCTGCCGAAAGCCCGCTTGAACGCCCTGGAAAACGCCTCGGGGCTTTCGAAACCTGCTGCGAATGAGACTTCCAGCACAGGGGTCGCTGGCGAGGCGACCAGTTGATGTGCCGCGCGCCGAAGCCGAAGCAGCTGTACATACCGCGAAACAGGAATGCCTATGTACGCGGAGAACTGCCGATGAAAGTGATACGCCGAGAAGTTGGCGATCCGGCTCAAGGCGTTCACTGACAGGTCGCCTTCAAGATGACTGTCGATGTAGGCGAGCACGGCTTCGAACCGTCTGGCGTAGGCGGGGCTGGGCTGTATGTCAGTCAACGTACGGAGTCTCTGGAAGTGCGGTGAGCACTAGCATCACCCGATCAGCCCTTGTTGTGCCTAGCCGTGATTGCTCTATCGGCACTTGCCTGGTTCAGGCTTGCACGGCAGGGGTATCGACGCCGGCAGCGGCCTGTGCCTCGGCATCCAGCTTCAGCCGGTCGGCCTTGCTGATGTACCTGGGCTTGTTGCTCTTGGGCGCCAGCTTGGCATTGGCCTTCTTCTGGTGGGCCTTGAGCAGCTGTTTGATTTTCTTCTGGCGGTTCATGTCCATCTCTGATGTGCAGCGTAAGACGCGCATTGTACCTCGGGAACTTCAGGCTGCGGGCCCGGTCTGTAGCCTCTCGCCAAATTCACCTGACGCCTCTTCGAGTGCCCACCCCCATGCCAAGCCAGCGCCTGCTGTCAGCACTGTTCCTGTTGTTCAGCACCGTTGCCTGCCAAGGCGTGCAGGCAGGTTCATACTCGGCACCGGCACGCAGCAACAACGCCTCGACCCAGCTGATCGAGCGCGCTTCGCGGCAGTATGAAGAAGGCAAGCTGGACCAGGCCGCCGCCACGCTGGAGCGCGCCCTGCAGATCCAGCCGGGCAACCCGGCCACGCTGCACTATCTGGGCGTGCTGCGCCTGGAGCAGGGGCAGTATGACCAGGCCGAAGTGCTGGCGGTGCGTTCCAACCAGCGGGTTGGCGGCAACACCGCCCTGCGCAATCGCAACTACCAGTTGATCCAGGCCGCGCAGAAGGCTCGCCAGTCTGCAGCGGTGACGGTCGCAGGCAAGGCCCGCTGAGGCTCAGCTGAAAAGCGAGTGCCGCCCTCAAGGCGGCACTCCTGGTGTTGCGCGAGGCTTAAATCGCCGGCGGCACCCATTCGAAAGTGGGCGCACCATGGTGCCCGTCGGGGTCGTTGGCAATCGGCGTGGCGACCATCTGCAGGGCGGTGCCGGTCATGTCGTGCATGCTGTTGAGGATGGCCGTATACATGGCACCGGAGGCGCCGTTGAGCGCTTCGGCGATCTGATACAGCATCAGCGAGTAAAGGCGATTGAACTGCTCGTTGAGTGCCGCCATCTCCGGGTCGCCCAGATAGTCCGTCGCTTTTGGGTTGGCCTTGATTGGGTACACCTCAAGGTAGTCCACCTCGAATGCCGCGCCCGTGGGGGGCTGTCGTGGGTCGTCCCCAGGTCGGTAGTGGCGGGCGAACTGGATTTCGCGAAAGCGGAAGAAATGCGCGACTTCCTCGGGCTGACTGAAATAGCTGTCAACGTCATACACCGCGCCGCGAGTGCCTTCGCCCTGGGTGACGATCACCTCGATCGCTTCCCGAGCCAATGCCAGGCTGGTGATCACGATCGGCTTGCCGCCGCCGCCCCAATAGTAGTTCAGTCCCAGTTGGTGCTGTGGATTGCCGCTGAAGACGGCCCGTTCGCCGTAGACCTCGCACAGGGCTGCCAGCTTATGGGCCAGGGCATCATAGAACTCACCGATGGTGTAGCCGGGCACGTCGATTTCCTGCATGGCCTGCAGTTGCGGTGGCTGGCCCCAGCCTTCGGGCAGTTCGATCTCGGTGAAGACCTCGATGCTGGCTGCACTGAACGGGCCGAGGTTGGCCTCGAATTCACGTTCTCTGAACTGCTTGCCCTGGAACTTCAGGGTCAATGGGAACGATGGCACGTTCTGTTCGCTGAACTGCACGCGGCCACCGATGGCCGAGAGCAGGTTGCCGGCGAGCGACAGGTGCAGCATCTCTTCCATCATCACGCTGCGTATCAGGTTTGCTGCAACCCGGTTCCTGCCGGGCTTGATGCTGATCAGTGCCGTCATGTAGAGGGGGATGGTCGACAGTTCGATGCCCATGGCCGTGTGCAGCCATTGGCTCAGCTCGCTCTTTTCTTGTTCCAGCGTCTTCATGGGTGACCTCCATTGTCAGGGCTTGCGCGCCGCGGCCAGGTGTTCGCCCAGCCGCAGCGCAAGGGCGGTCAGGGTCAGCGTCGGGTTGACCGCGCCGGTGTTGGGGAACGCAGCGTTGGAGCAAACGTACAGGTTGTCGACACCGAACAGCTTGAGGTGCTTGTCGTTCACCCCGTCTTGCGCGCTGTCCGCCATGCGACAGGTGCAGGCTGAGTGGTCGGCTCGCCAGGAGATCGATGGCGGGCCGGCTGGCGTGGCACCCATGCCTTCGAAAATCTTGGCAATGTGGTCGCCAATCTCCTGGATGCGGGTGTTGAAGTCCGGCGACTGGGAGTAGTCGACGATGGTTTCCGGCAGGCCGATACGGTTGCGGATGTCGAGGTTGGTCACCCGGTTGTGGTATTCGCTGGGGATCTCGAGCATGCCGTGGATCTGCACTTGCGCAGGCCCGCGCACTGCAGCATCGATGTCGGCGCGGAGCATGCCGCTCTGCATCATCTGCGCGATGCTCAGGGTCTTGCCGTTGACGAGGCTGGTGTACGTGCTGGGCGGGTTGATCAGGATGAACTTGCCCTTGGCCTGCTCCTGCGGGCTGTCGAAATAGCGGCTGCACAGCGTCGGGAAGTCCATTTCCGGCTGCAGGCGCTGCGGGTTGTGGTCTACCGTGGCGGTGAAAATGAAGTAGGGGTGGGTGATGAAGTAGCGGCCAACCAGGTCGTGGTCATTGCCGACCCCGTTGGGCCAGTAAGCCGAGCGCGAGCGCAGCAGCAACTTGGGCGACTCGATGGCACCGCCGGCAACGATGACCGTGCAGGCATCGATGGTCAGCCGTTGGCCGCTCATCTTGTCCAGGCAGGCAACACCGCTGGCGCGCTGCTTCGAGGCCATCAGCACCTCTTCGACAACGCAGTTGTCGAGCACCCGCAGGTTGGGGAAGTTGCCCCAGTCGAGCATATCGTTCAGGTAGTTAGGGGCGGCATAGCGCGCGCCAAATGGGCAGTACTTGCACGTGCCAGTGGTCTTGCAGGGGGCATGGCGCGAGGTGGTGTCGGTACTGCCGTGGCGCGCGATCGGCACGTGAGCGGTGCTCATCCCCAGCGCCGTCATAGCCTGGTGGGCAGGCTGGTCTTCAAGGGTGTAGGGAAAGGCGGGGAAGGGGTAGTCCGCCGAGCGAGGCGGGTCCTGGTCGCTGGAATCGCCTGACACCCCGATGTAGCACTCGGCCTGGTGGTAGTAAGGTTCCAGTTCGGCGTAGTCCAGCGGCCAGTCGGCGCCCTGGCCGGTATTGCTTTTGAGCCTGAAGTCTTCGGCCTTGAGGCGAAACGACCAGCCGCCCCAGTGGATGGTCGATCCGCCGTAGGTCATCACTCTGGCACCGGCCAGTGGCACCACCGTCGCGCCGACATTGCGGTTTTCGCCGGGAGCATCGCGCTCCGGATAATCAAGATCGTTGTACTTGTAGTAAGGCAGTTTCGCGTAGGCGTTGCCCGAGACCATGAAGTCGTCCCACAGCGCCTGGTCCTGCATCTTGACCCGGGTACCGGCTTCGATGATCAGGATGTCGCGCTGCGGGTCATCCTGCAGCAGGCGGCTGGCCAGCGCGGCGGCGGCAACCCCCGACCCTATGATCAGTACGTCCGTGTTCATCGTGGCGACTCCTCGGTGGTTCTGTAGGGGGCGGGTTCACCGGGGATGAATGCGCCGGCGATGAAGCTCAGGTAATTCACTGCACCGGTGAAGGCTTTGAAGCCCCCTTGCGAGACCTGGAAGGCGATGAACTCGTTGGAGACCTTTTGCCTGGCCAAGGCCAGTGGTGTTTCCGGCGGGCTCTGGTTGGCAGCGGGGTCGGTGAACAGGGTCTTGTAGGCCTGCGCCTTGCCCACTTCGGCGATCAGCGCGTCCAGGGTCTGTCTGGCCTGGGTGTAGATGCTGCGGTACTCAGGGTGCAACCGGATGCGGTTGTCCATGAACACGAACAACCTGGACTTGTACTGCTGCGGGGCGGGCAGGTTGCCCCAGAAACTCGATATCTGCTCGAAGACTTCGAACATCGCCTCGTAAACCTCGGTAGCCAAGGGCTCGGCGCCAAGGTTGGCCGGATGGTTGACCTGTTGCTGGTACATGTGCGGATTCTCCCTGACAACATGCGAACGAACGCGCCGCAGTGCACGGCCGGCAAATGCCCGTGCACACGGAAACCGCGCCAGCGGGCGAGGGGCGTCAGCCCTTCAGGCCAGGTGACGTGCGTACTGTTGGCGCGTGGCTAGATCATCGGCGTGACCCGGGCGGTCACGTAGGCTTCTGCTGAAGGTTGCCGGCAAGGGACACGCTCAGCGTGTAGTCGTAGCGGTTCTCGCCACTCCCTTGCGGGCTGCCGATTTCACAGTTGAGGCCAGCAGCCTGAGCCACAACGATGTAAGGCTCCCAGGTGCCTGGCTGAGACCCGGAGTTGATCACGCAGTTGATCTCGGGGTTGTCCGTCAGGTAAAGGGTGAAGAACACATTGCCATCACTGTCCCACAGGCCAGTGGTGACAGGGCCGGCAGTGGCTGGGGTGAAGATACTGATCTGGCCACCGTAGCTGGCGCCGCCATTGTCGCTGGCGAACGAGACACCCAGGTCGAGGCTGCTGGAGATACTGAAATTGCACGTGAGGCTGGAGCTGGCGGGCATGATTCTCTCCTTGTAATCATCAGACGCTAAGGCCCTACATTATTCGTGGGCAAATGCAGTGTAGTAGCCATTTGCCAAATGCCAATGGCCAGCCATCTGCCCGCTTGTCGCCCTGGACCTGCGCCTCAGGTTGAGTGCAGCTTACTGGTCAGTCACTGCTCTATTGATGAATCTGATTCCATTTTCATGTGATCATTTGCCAGTAATTGATTATTTGGGAATGAATAAACTGGGAGGCCATTAACAGGAGCTTCCCAATGTCCGTTTACGAACCAACCGCACAGGTTGCTTCCACTTCCAGAAACGCAGGAATCAGCATCGCGATCCTGGCCTTTTCCGCCTTTCTCATCGTTACCACCGAATTCCTCATCGTAGGGCTGCTTCCCGCGCTGGCCAGGGACCTGAACATTTCGATTGCCGTGGCCGGGCAACTGGTGACGCTGTTCGCCTTCACAGTGATGGTGTCCGGTCCGCCGCTGACGGCGACGCTGTCACACCTGCCGCGGAAAAAACTGTTCATCGGCATCTTGCTGCTGTTCGCCGCGGCCAACGCGGTGGCCGCCGCTTCAAGCAGCTTCTGGCTGCTTGCCGTGGCCCGTGTCGTGCCTGCCTTGGCTTTGCCGGTGTTCTGGGGCACAGCCAGCGAGACAGCCGGGCAACTGGCCGGGCCGCAGCGGGCTGGGCAGGCTATTTCAAGGGTGTACCTGGGGATTTCGGCGGCCATGTTGCTGGGCATTCCGCTAGGTACCGTGGCGGCCAGTGCGGTCGGCTGGAGAGGGGCTTTCTGGCTGCTCGCCGGGCTGTCGTTGCTCATGGCTGTGGCCATGTGGATCTACATGCCGAGCGTGGCGCGCATGGCCAAGGTGGATTTCCTCCAGCAGGCACGGATTTTCAGGGAGCCGCGTTTCCTGGCCAACGTACTGCTTTCGGTGGTGGTGTTCAGTGCCATGTTCATCGCCTACACCTACCTGGCCGACATCCTCGAGCGTGTCGCGGGCGTGGCACCTGCCGATGTGGGCTGGTGGATGATGGGCTTTGGCGCCATTGGTCTGGTGGGTAACTGGATGGGTGGCAAGGCAGTCGACCAGTCGCCGATCAAAGCCACCCTCGGCTTTCTCGTGCTGCTTGCGCTGGGCATGGCCGCGGCCGTTCCGCTGGCTCAAGACGGCTGGCTGTTCTGTGTTGCGCTTGGGCTGTGGGGCATCGCCAACACGGCGCTTTACCCGGTCAGCCAGGTACGGGTCATGCGTTCGGTCAACCACGCACAGGCGCTGGCGGGCACCAGTAATGTCTCGGCGGCCAACGCCGGTATCGGTGTGGGGGCCATCGTCGGTGGCATGACCGTGGCGAACCTGGGTATTGGCTACCTCGGCTACGTGGCTGCTGCCGTTGCGGTGCTGGCGCTGTTGCTGGCGTTGGCCATTCGCAATCTGGCGCCTGAGCGCTAGGGCAGGGCAGTCAGCTGTCGCCGGCCCGGCTGCCGTGGGGCGTCAGCCGCGGCAGCAAGTAGTCCAGCAGTGCGCGGACCTTGGGCTGGTTCTCGCGGCTTTTCAGCCAGACCAGGTTCATGGGCAGGCCGTCCGTTGCCAGTTCTGGCAGCACCTCGACCAGCGTGCCTTGGTCGAGGTGCCGTTGGGTCAGCCAGGTCGGCAGCTGGCCAATGCCATGCCCGGCGAGCACAGCGGCCACTTCACCCTCGCCATCGCCGACTGCGATGCGTGCCTGCAGTGTACGCCGCTCCATCTCTCCCGGCTGCCGGCCTTTGAAAAACCACGGGCTGACCTGACCGTCGCCGTGCCCATAGCCGACGCAGTGATGCTGATCGAGATCACCTTCGCTTTGCGGGGTACCGTGCTGTACAAGGTAGCCGGGTGAGGCGCAAAAGATCAGGCGCTGGGCGCCGAAATACTGATGGCCAAGGCTGGCTGGCCAGGCATCCGCGCCGCCGATGCGCACGACGATGTCGATGCCTTCGTGCTGCGGGTCGATAAAGCGGTCGGTAAACGAGATGTGCGGTCGCAGCAACGGATGCTGGTGGATGAAATCCAGGATCAGCGGCAGCACATGCAACCGGCCATACGAGGCTGGCAAGTCTATCCGCACCTTGCCGTGAGGCTCGTCGCCCTCGGCGCTGAGCGCATGCTCGACCTGCTCCAGGTCGGCCAGGACCGACGTACAGGTGCGGTAGAACGTAATACCCGCCTCGGTCAGCGCCAAGGTGCGGGTGGTACGGTTGAACAGCCGTACCCCAAGGCGTTCCTCCAGGCGCGCGACACTCTTGCTCACAGCCGATCCGGTGAGGTTCAGCCGTTCGGCCGCGGCAGTGAAACTGCCCAGGTCAGCGACCGCGACAAAGACGTCGAGACCTTTCAGCCGTTCAGATGAAAACATTCGCATCTCCCGTTGAGCGCCATGGAACAGGAATTGCTGGCAATGCTTTAAAGCTGACCAGGCGGGGGATACGCCAATGCTCGTGGAAGACCACTGCTTCATGTTCCTCGTGGTGATGATCGTGCTGGCCGTGGATGCGGTGGCGCTCACCCTTTATTGGCGCAGCAAACCCTGACCCCAGCCTCGGGGGCAGGATACCCCCTGGTCGGGGCCTTTGCGATGAATGATCGACTGGCACCGCTTCCAAACCCGAGCTGACGGCGGTAGCCTCGGTAGACCTTCGCCGATAGAAATTCCATTCCCATGCCTGCTGGTTTTCCCGGGTTGCCGTCACTCAATGCGCTGCGTGTGTTCGAAGTGGTGGCGCGTCAGTTGAACTTCCGCCTCGCCGCCGAGGAGCTGGGCGTGACCCAGGCGGCTGTCGCCCAGCAGGTGCGCGGGTTGGAAGCCAGCCTGCAGGTACGCCTGTTCGAGCGCCTGCCACGGGGTGTCAGGCTGACCGATGCCGGGCGTGGCTATGCAGCGAGTATCCGCAGTGCCTTGGGCATGATCGACGAAGCCACCCGGCTGCTGCGCCCGGTGCCTTCCCAGCTCACGGTCAGCGTGACGCCTACCTTTGCTTCGAAGTGGCTGATTCCAAGGCTCGGCCACTTCGCCGAGGCCTACCCCGACATCGATCTGCGCCTGCTGGCCAGCGAACGCCTCGCACACTTCCATACCGATGGCGTCGACATCGCCGTGCGCTACGGGCAGCCGCCGTTCGCTGGCGGGCTGAACGCTGAGCTGCTGATGGAGCAGCGCATCGTCGCGGTGGCGAGCCCGGCACTGGTGGCTGAGATGGGCAGGCCAGACAGCTTTGCCGCCTTGCAGCGATATGTCGCGTTGCACGATGGGCACAACTTCTGGCCGCAGTTCACCGCCGCCTTGTTCCCTGCGCATCCGAAGCCGACGGCCAAGAGTGTGCGTTTCAACCAGACATCGCTGGCCATCGATGCTGCCATCGGCGGGCAGGGTGTAGCACTCGCCAGCCATGCCTTCGTCAAGGACGACATCGCTGCAGGCAGGCTGCAACAGGTGTTGGCTCTGCAGCTGCGGCTGGACAAGGCCTTCTACCTGGTCTGGCCACGCAAGGCGCAGGAGGCGCCAGCGCTGGGCTTTGTCAGAGCGTGGCTGAAAAGCCAGGTAGACGATAGTTAATCTACTGCATGCGCAAACCTTGGCTGCCTCCCTCGGCCAGTGGGTGACTGCTAGTGTAATGGACTCGCAACTGCACGGTTCCATCACCCCAGGAGGCAACATGTCTGTAGAAAAAGTGGCAATCATCACCGCCGGTGGCAGCGGCATGGGCGCAGCAGCGGCACGTCGTCTGGCCGCTGACGGGTTCAAGGTTGGCATTTTGTCCTCATCGGGCAAGGGCGAGGCGCTGGCCGCCGAGCTTGGCGGCATTGGCGTCACTGGCAGCAACCAGTCGGTCGAGGACCTGCAGCGCCTGGTAGAGGCCGTGGTCGAGCAATGGGGGCGCATCGACGTGCTGGTCAACAGCGCCGGCCACGGCCCGCGCGCTCCCATCCTGGAAATCAGCGACGAGGACTGGCACAAGGGCATGGACACCTACCTGCTCAATGTCATCCGCCCGACGCGGCTGGTGACGCCTCATATGCAAAAACAGCAGGGCGGGGTAATCATCAACATCTCCACCGCCTGGGCGTTCGAGCCGGTTGATCTGTTTCCTACATCGGCTGTGTTCCGTTCAGGCCTGGCCGCCTTCACCAAGATCTTCGCCGACCATTACGCCGGGGATAATGTGCGCATGAACAATGTGCTCCCCGGCTGGATCGACAGCCTGCCGGCCACCGAGCAGCGCCGCGACAGCGTACCGCTCAAGCGCTACGGTACCAGCGAGGAGATCGCCGCCACCATCGCCTTCCTCGCCAGCGATGGCGCTGCCTATATCACCGGGCAGAACATCAGGGTTGATGGTGGCGTGACGCGCAGCGTCTGAGCAGGTTGTTTTGGGGGCGGCCGGGAGGTGTTCGCCGTGGCAGTTCCGGCGCTCGATCACCTAAGCGCTGCACGCCTCGCGGCATACATCTGTAAGCCCTGATCGGCCTGAGTTGAACCTTGGCGATTGTGGTGGCCGCCGCGTTCGGCCTGCTGGGTGCAGCGGGTGCGATGATCGCCGCGCTGCTGCACAACCTCAGTATGCTGTTGGTGCTGACCAACGCCGGGCGCCTGTTGCGTCATGCCGAACGGCTCGGGCCTGGCAATGCGGTGCCGGCGGTGAAGCTCTCGGCCGAAGCGCACGGCACGCAACATCTGTTCGGTTACCGAACACAAGCCGTGTGGGCGCGCTCAAGCCTGCGGCGCAGACTCCGATAGCTGCTGACCCACCGTCGAAACCTCGACCAGAAGTGGCGTCAACCAGCACAAAAGGAGTACCGCACGCATGTTTGCCGACCTGAAGATCCGTACCGGAATGTTCTGGGTGCTGTTGTTGTTCAGCCTGACCTTGTTGTTCTCCACCGTCAGTGCCTGGCGGGCGGCGCTGGGCAGCGACGAGCAGATCACCGAACTGGATCAGACCGCGCACCAGTCGGACCGGCTGAACAATGCCCTGCTGATGGCGATCCGCTCCAGTGCCAACGTGTCTTCGGGCTTCATCGAGCAGCTGGGTGGCCACGACGAGAGTGCGAACAAACGCATGGCGATGTCGGTCGAGCTGAACGACAAGAGCCAGAAGCTGGTCGACGAGTTCGTCGAAAACACGCGCGAGCCGGCGCTGCACGCAGTGGCCAGCGAGCTGCAAGCCACCTTCGCTGAGTACGCCAAGGCGGTGGACGGGCAGCGCGAAGCCACGCGGCAACGCTCGCTGGAGCAGTATTTCAGGGTCAACACCGACGCCGGCAATGCCATGGGCCGGCTGCAGGCGCTGCGCCAGCAACTGGTTGCAGTCTTGACCGAACGCGGGCAGCAGATCATGCAGGAATCCGACCGTCGCCTGGAGCGTGCGCAACAGCTGAGCCTGGGGTTGCTGGCGGTGACATTGTTGCTTGCCGGCCTGTGCTGGGCCTTCATCGCCCAGCGTGTGCTGCACCCGTTGCGTGAAGCGGGCCAGCACTTCCAGCGCATTGCCAGTGGCGACCTGAGCGTGCCGGTGCAGGCTCAGCAACGCAACGAGATCGGCCAGCTGTTCAATGAACTGGAGCGTATGCAGCAGAGCCAGCGCGATACCTTGGGCAAGATCAGCAGTTGCACCCGGCAGCTGGCCGATGCGACGCAAGCGTTGAATGCCGTCACCGAGCAAAGCGCCAACAACCTGCGCCAGCAGGGCCAGGAGCTGGAACAGGCGGCCACCGCCGTCACCGAAATGACCACGGCCGTGGAAGAGGTCGCACGCAATGCCGTGACGACCTCCCAGGCGACCCATGAATCCAATCAGCTGGCGGAGAAAAGCCGTCAGCAGGTCAGCGACAACATCGATGGCACCCAGGCCATGACCCGCGAGATCCAGACCAGTAGCGGCCATCTCGAGCAGCTGGTGGGGCAGGTGCGCGATATCGGCAAGGTGCTCGAGGTGATCCGTTCGGTGTCCGAGCAGACCAACCTGCTGGCACTCAACGCAGCCATCGAGGCGGCCCGCGCCGGGGATGCCGGGCGCGGTTTTGCGGTGGTGGCCGATGAGGTGCGCACGCTCGCCTACCGTACCCAGGCCTCGACCCAGGAAATCGAGCAGATGATCGGCCGCGTGCAGCAGGGGACCGAGGCGGCGGTCGCCTCGATGCAGGCCAGCACCAGCCGGGCGCAGTCGACACTCGACGTCACCCTGGCTTCAGGCCAGGTGCTGGAGGGGATCTACAGTGCCATTGGCGAGATCAACGAGCGCAACCTGGTGATCGCCAGTGCGGCCGAAGAGCAGGCGCAGGTGGCGCGTGAGGTGGACCGCAACCTGCTGAACATCCGCGAGCTGTCGAGCCAGTCGGCGGCGGGTGCACAGCAGACCAGCGAGGCCAGCCAGGCGTTGTCAGGGCTGGTAGGGGAGATGACGGCGCTGGTGGGGCGGTTCAGGGTCTGAAGCTCAACTTTGCTTGCCCAGCACGTAACGGTCGAACTGCTCGATGTACTCGTCGACGTTGTCTTCCAGCATCATCCGGTATTGCTCGCTGAAGTACTTCAGGATTTCTTCGCGAGCGGCGGCCATTTCGGCGCCGGACTTGAAGTTGCGGGCGCTGAGCCAGGCACTGAAGCGGCTGGCGGCGAAGGTCATCGAAGCGCTGACCTTGCCGATATCGGCGAGCGTGTCGAGCTGCTGGTTGGCCAGGTCGATGTGCGCATCGGCGCGGTCGTAGAATGCCTGGTCGGTGGCTTGGGTCATGGCGGTATACCTGTGTGGGCCGGTCTTGCGGGGCGCAAAGGATGCCACAGCGGGCGCCTGGCCGGCAGCCATTACCGGCGCCGGCTCACCCGGTTACGGAGCGGCGCCGCTTGTTGCGGTACATGTCGTCATCGGCGCAGTTGAGCAGCGAGTCGATGTCTGCGCCGTCAGTGGGATAGCAGGCCACGCCGATGCTGCAGGACGGCATGGGCAGCTGCCGCTGGCCGCTGGTCAGCGGCACGGCCATGGCGGTGAGGATCTGCGCCATCTTTTCAGCTACCGCGCCCACTGCGCTCAGCCCGGTCAGCAGCACGGTGAATTCGTCGCCGCCCATGCGCGCCACCGTGTCCTGCGGGCCGACACAGTCCTCCAGGCGGCGTGCGACGGTGCACAGCACCTGGTCACCTATGGCATGCCCGTGCACATCATTGATGCCCTTGAAATCATTGATATCGAGGAACAGCAGCGCAAACGGGCGTTGCTGGCGCAGGGCGCTGGCCAGCCGCTCGTTGAACAGCGAGCGATTGCACACCCGGGTCAACGGGTCGTGGTGGGCGAGCCAGCGCAATTCCAGCTCGGCCTGGGTGAGCGCCGTAACGTTGCGTGCCACGCCGATGCGCGCGCCCACCTCTTCGGACCAGAAGGCCGACCAGAGGATGTGCACCACGCCACCGTCCTTGCGCAGGTAGCGGTTGCGGAAGTCACTGTGGGAGTGGCCATTCATCACCCGGATGATCGAAGCTCGCGTGGCTTCCAGGTCTTCGGGGTGCATATAGCGGGTGATCGGCGTGCCGATCAGCTCCTCGGCGCGGTAGCCGAGCAGCGCCTCACAGGCATTGCTGACGAACACGATGGTGTTGTCCCGGTCGACCACGAATACTGTGTCCAGCATCAGCTGGATCAGCTTGGGGTAAAGTGCTTGCAGGTCAACGGGCATAGGGGCGTCCGGTGCATCGGGCTCGGGCGTGGCCAGCATACACAGAGCAGGGTTGGTTCCACCAGCGGCCATTCAAACAGATATACTCCGCGGCCGTTTCGAGCATTCAGGAGTCGTTCATGCAGCAGGTTCTGCTCATCGTTGATGTCCAGTCCACCTTCAGCCCCCCCGAATGGCTGGTGGACGGGATTCGTCTGCTGTCAGCGAGGATTCCGTCGTTCGCCTCGGTCGAATTGCACGATGAGCAGGTAACGCCGTTCCAGCGCCAGCTCGGCTGGCACCCGGCAGCCGAGGACGAGTGCCTGATCGAGGTGGACCAGGTGTTCATCAAGCATGGCTATGGCCAGACTGCCGAGACCATCGCCCACCTCCGCCAACTGGGCGTGGAGCGCGTGCTGGTGTGCGGCATGCAGACCGAAACCTGCGTACTGGCAGCAGGCTTTGCGCTGTTCGATGCCGGGCTCTGCCCGACACTGGTGACTGACCTGACCGTCGGCTCATCACTGGACCGCTCTGGCAAACTGGGGACCGACCTCTGGAAGCACCACTTCGGCAACGTGACCACGCGGGCCGAGGTGATGGCCGAACTCGCGCAGTCGGTCGCCTGAGAAAACCGCGAAAAGCCAGCGCGCATCGTTTAGCATGGGGGCGCCGATGCACCTGGCCCCTTTTCTTGTCGACATGCTCTGGCTTGCCATGACTGCCTTCTACCTCAAGTTTCTCATCACCCCCACGCTCATGTTGGCCATCTCGCTGGCGGCCAAGCGCTGGGGCGCGCAAATCGGCGGGCTGCTGTCCGGGCTGCCGGTTACCTCAGCCTTGGTCGTGCTGTTCCTGAGCCTCGAGCAGGGCCCTGGTTTTGCCTTGCAGGCAGTGCCTGGAGCGTTGGCCGGCCTGGCGGCGGTGCAGGCGACGTACCTGTTCTACTACCAGGCGACGCGACGGATCGGTGCATTGCCCGGTTGCATCGCCGCGATGGCGGTTTACGCGGCCATGGCAGTCTTGATGAGCCACCTGGGTTGGCTCGCGCTGTCAGTGGTGGTGACCCTGGCACTGCTCACCCTGATCATCATCGTCACCTCGCAACCGGCGCCGGCCGGTGCTGCCAAGGTGGTGCAACTGCCGCGCTGGGTGATCCCGATGCGCATGCTCACGGCCACCGCGCTGCTGGTGGCGATCACCGCCAGCGCCGAATGGCTCGGGCCGGTGGCCAGCGGCCTGCTGGCGCCGATCCCGGTGATCGCCTGGCCGCTGGCGGTGTTCGCCCATGTTCAGGGCGGGCACCATGAATTGGGCGCGATCGTGCGCGGCAACGCCATTGGCGGCGTGGGCGTGTTGGGGTTCTACCTGACAGTGAACAGCTTCATCGAGCAGTGGGGCAGCGTGCCGGCCATTGCCGCCGCCGTGGTGCTGGCCGTGGCAGCCACCTTTGCCCTGGCCAGGCTGTTGGACCGCCGCTGACCTCTGCACCCAGGCAGGCGCTTGTATCGTTCTGTATCAAGGCGCCTGCCACGCCTACTTGCTTACAAATCCTTCGCTCTGCTGATACGCCCGGGATACATCCCTGGGGCCAAATGAACCAGCCCGAACGAACAAGCCCTACGGCTCGCGTTCCCTGGCTCTTCGCCCTTGAGGCATGACCGTACGACTATCAGGAGAAACACCATGTCCCGTATCCAGTTCCCCAACAAGACCCGCCTCGGCCTGCTGAGCATCGCCCTGGTGGGCGGAATCAACCTGGCTTCCTCGGCATTTGCCGTCGAGCCACTGGCGCAAGGCTACCAGCTGGCGGCTGCGGAAAAGGCCGGCGAGGGCAAGTGCGGCGAAGGCAAGTGCGGTGCCAGCGGCGCCAAGACCAAAGCCACCCAGGCCGAAGGCAAGTGCGGCGAGGGCAAGTGTGGCGCCAGCGGGGCCAAGGCTACCCAGGCTGAAGGCAAATGCGGTGAAGGCAAGTGCGGCGATGCTTCGTTCGCCCGCACTGACACCGACCATGACGGCCGCGTGTCCCGCGCCGAACTGCTGGCGGTCGCGCCGAAGGCCGGTGCTGAGTTCGATGCCATCGATGCCAACCACGACGGCTACCTTTCCGAAGCCGAGGTCTACCAGTTCCGCAAGCATCAGTTCGACGCCAACGGCAAACCCTTCCCGACCGACCTGTACAGCAAGCTGAGCCAGGCAAAGCACTGACCCGCAGCGGCATCCCTCCCCAGGCTGCCAGCCGGGGAGGGCGCTGCACCACAAGGAGCCTGCGATGAGCACTCATTCCAATCTGCAGGGCGCCGGCCTGGGCCTGCGCCGTGCACTGCTGCCAGAGCTGCTGAGCATGGACAGCACAGCCGTGGACTTTCTCGAATGCGCGCCAGACAACTGGATCGGCGTCGGCGGCGCCTTCGGCGAAGGCCTGGCGCAACTGGCCGAGCGCCATCCGCTGGCTTGTCATGGCCTATCGTTGTCGCTGGGCGGCCCGGCACCGCTGGATCATGGCTTCCTGCGCCAGATTCGAGCCTTTCTCGACCGTCACCAGGTGCCGCTGTTCAGCGAACACCTGAGCTACTGCGCCGATGACGGCCATCTGTACGACCTCATCCCCATGCCGTTCACCGAAGCAGCCGTGCGCCATACTGCCCAGCGCATTGCTGAAGTCCAGGATGCCCTGGGTCGGCGGATTGCCGTGGAGAATATCTCTTACTACGCCGCACCGTATCAGGCGATGAGCGAAATCGAGTTTCTGCAGGCGGTGTTGAGTGAAGCCGACTGCGACCTGCTGCTGGACATCAACAATATCGTGGTCAATGCCTGCAACCATCGCTACGACGCTGCCGGGTTCCTGGCCCAGGTGCCGGCCGAACGGGTGGTCTGCCTGCATGTGGCCGGGCACTACGACCAAGCGCCGGACCTGAAGATCGACACCCATGGTGCCAGCGTCAGGCCTGATGTCTGGGGCCTGCTGGCCAGTGCCTACCAGCACTTGGGGCCGGTGCCGACCTTGCTCGAGCGCGACTTCAACCTGCCACCGCTGGCCGAACTGCTGGTCGAGGTGGAGCACATTCGCAGCCTGCAATCTTCAGCGCAGGCCTTGGCGGTGCGCCATGGCTGATTCACTGCATGAACAGCTGCTGCGCATGGCTGGCCATATCCGCGATCCGCAGGCCAATCCGCCACCGCCTGGTATCGAAGCGCGGCGCCTGGCGGTGTATCGGCAGCTGTTCTTCGGCAATCTGCAGGCACTGCTGGCCGGCAGCTTTCCGGTGCTGCATGCCAGTCTCGCTGCCGAGCACTGGCAGGGGTTGTGCGAAGACTTCTACGCCAGCCATCGCTGCCACACGCCGCTGTTCACCGAAGTGGGCAGCGAATGGGTCGAGTACCTGCAAGGGCGAGGCGAGCAGCCCGGGTGGATCGCCGAACTTGCCCATTACGAGTGGATAGAGACGGCATTGTTGCTCAGTGATGCCGCCGAACCTGAGCATGCCCCGGAGGGTGATCTGCTGGTTGGCGTACCGGTGCTGTCCAGCCTGGCTGTGCCATTGGCTTATGCCTGGCCGGTCAGCCATATCGGGCCGGAACATCTGCCGGGCGAGGCGCCCGATGAGCCCACCTTGCTGCTGGCTCATCGAGGTAAAGAACACAAGGTGGTCTTTTCGCGCCTTGCGCCGCTGGCCCATGCGCTGTTGCAATCGTTGCAAGACCAGCCCGTGAGCGGGCGCGAACATCTGGCGGCATTGGCCGCAGCTACCGGCGTCGAACCCGCTGCCATCGCGGCACCTGGCCTGGCGTTGCTGCAAAGCCTGAAAGCCCAGGGCGTCGTGCTCGGCACCCGATAGGTGCGAGCGGTGAAGCATTTACTGATACTTGATCACGATCGCCTTGAGCTTGTGCCCCTCGACACTGCGGATATCACGGTCCCCCAATGGCCCTTCGACACAGGCTGCCAGTGGCTGGCTGCAATGAACGTAGTCGAAGGGACTGGAGCGCACAAATTGCCACTGAGGGTCAGCGGCGGTAGTAGCGATGGTCGGCATCGTAATGGTGGGCCCGCTCGTGTCGGCGCTCCCAGTCGCGGCGGCGCTCCGCCTCACGTCGCGCCTCTTCCCGGCGCCATTGGGCCCGGCGCCATTCTTCGCGGCGGCGGTCTTCGCTGTGGTAGTGCCAGCGGCCGTCGCGCCAGTAGCGGTCATCATCATGGGCGAGCAGTGGCCCTGGCTGGCCATCGGCGATGCGGGCCAGGTTCGGCCAAGGGCTCTGGGCCGGGTTGGCCGGCGACGGGGCGATGGTTTCAGTGGCCAGGACCGCATTCGACGCGTGGATCGGTGTCGCTGAGGCAGAGCCCATGGCTACCAAGGCGAACAGGCCGGCAAAGAGGATTCTCGGGATATGGCATTTCATCGGCGTAGGCAACCCCAGGTTGTCATTGAACATGCGATTGGGCAGCACCGTAAGGCGGCGCCCACCGCGAACGTGAGCATGTCCAGATAGACAAGTAATTGGGGAAAAGTTCTGTTCGTTCAGCGCCTTGGCTTCTGCACGTCGCTGGGCCAGAGCAATGGCCCGCCTGCAGAGCATCTTCGAGCCGTTCGTCCGGGGCGGGCAGAGCGGCACCGATGGCTTCGGCCTGGGCCTGGCCATCGCCCGCCGTGCCCTCGGGCTGCACCAGGGCAGTATCAGCGCGAAGGCGGGCGGCGCGGGGGGCTTGTGCGTGACAGTCCTGTTGCCACGCCTGGGTTGATGCGTCTGAGCGACTGGGGTCAGCGGCCGAGCATCACGGTCTGCAGTTGCGCCTGAGCCTGCTGTACGGTCTTCGCCTGAGCCGTCAGGTCTTGCAGCAAGGCATTCAGTTCAGCCTGCACCTTGGGGTCGTTGACCTTGACGATCGGCCCGTTGATCTCGATCTGGGCCTTGTGGGCGTCCACGTAGTCGGCGACTTTCAGGCTGCTGTCGAGGGTGCCGTTGATCTGTGGCAGCACCTGCAGGAAGGTCTCGGCCGGGACGCTGACGGTGCGGTCGTAGGCCTTGTCGTAGACCACCTTGAGGTCATCGGGCTGCTTGAGCTGGGCATGGGCGCTGTCGGCCTTGGCCTTCTGCTCCTGCAGCTGGACACCCATGTCGTTCAGGCCGGTCTGTACCGCCTTGATGTCGTCACGGCGACTGGTGATATCGTTCAGCGACCGCACCGCACCTTTCTGCAGCAGGCTGCCCAGCGGTTTCACCGCGCTATCCATGGCGCCGTTGAAATCGGTGATCACCGCGTAATGGTCGTTGTAGGGGCCAAACGTCTTGGACTCGTCGGCGCTCGGCTTGGGCACGTGAACGCCGGGCTTGTCGATGATACGGGTTTGCAGGAATTCGCTGAAGGCAGCGCGCTGCTTGGGTTCATTGTCGCCACAGGCGGCAAGGGCGAGGGGCAGGGCGAGGGCGAGTAACCAATTGCGGCGGAATGAGACGTTCATGTCGATGAAACTCCGTAGGGGGGTGAGGCGCGCCAGCGCTATGGCTCGCGCGGCGGGCAAGGGTAGCGCTTTTTCCGGTCTGGATCCAACTTGCGCTGTGGTGTTCGCCGCGATATTTGCAGCGAACACCCGCAAGCCATCACTCAACGCACCGGAATTAAATCACCCGAGCCTGATGCAAGGCTTCCAGCCAGTCGAATGAAGGGGGCGCAATCACTGTGGGAGCCGGTTGACCCATGCATGCCGCGCGGTAGATACCGACGCATTCGCGGGTGAACCTGCTCCCACAGGCTACATGGCTGGGCGCCTGGACTGTTTGCAGCTGTACTTTCTGTTGATCGGCTGTTGCCGTGCAGACAGTGCCAGGGGCTTCAAGGGTTGACCTGATAGCCACGCCCCTGCAGGCACCCGCTGTAAGCACTGGCGTGCGCCGAACTTTGCGCCTGGCCCTGGTTGCGCCGGTCTTCGCGGCGCTCCTGCCGTTGCCGCGAGGCACCTACCGCAGCGCCGGCAGCGGCCCCTTGGCTTGCACGGTTCTGCCGGTATTGCTCCTTGGCATTGTCGCCGACCCGGTCATACACCTCGTCGTGCTGGTTGCCCCGCACCTGGGCGCCAACCGCACCCGCTGCGGCACCGGCCGCCGCGCCCTTGACCCTGCCGCCGACATGGCTGCCAGTGGAACTGCTGCTGGCGCTGTTTGCGGCGTTGCTCGCCACGCTGTTGCATTCGTTGATGTCCAGCTGCATCTGTTGGCTACTCTGGCCCTTGAGCGGCACCACCGACTGGGCCTGGGCTGCAGACGCCGCGCACAGCAGCATCAGCCGGTAACTCCACTTGAACGCACGCATCGCACACCTCCAGCGGATGGGGATTGCATCTCACAGGATAGCCGGGGCTACGGTAGCTTGTGGTGTGCAACTGCCGGTTGATCAAGTACCGTTTGCCGGTACTGGCCTTTTTGCGGATACCGGCTGTGCAAGGCTCAATGGGCAGTACGCAGTGGCACCTCGCGCAACAGCCACGACAAGGCGAAGGCCACACAGGTAACGATCGCCGCCAGCAGAAATACCCCATGCATGGCTGCGCAGAACGCCTCGAGATAGGCCTGCTGCTGCGGTGCCGCCAAGGCGTGCACCGCCGTTGGCGAAAGGCTTGCGGCACCGCCACTGCTGGCCGCGAAATCACTCGGCAGGCCGTCGAGCAGGGCATGGGAAAACAACGCGCCAAACACCGAGACGCCCACCGAACCACCAATCGAACGGAACAGCGTGGCCCCTGATGTTGCCACCCCCATGTGCCGGCGTTCGACACTGTTCTGCACTGCCAGGATCAGCACCTGCATCACCATGCCCAGGCCTGCGCCAAGCAGCCCCATGTACAGGTTCATGCGCCACATCGACGTGTCCAGTTCCAGACGGCTGAGCAGCCCCAGCGCGACCACCTGCAGCAGCGTGCCGACGATCGGGAACACCCGGTAGCGCCCCCAGCGGCTGATCAACCGCCCGGTGATTGCCGACACCACCAGCAAGCCCCCCATCAAGGGCAGCATCTGCAAGCCGGCGCTGGTGGGCGAGGCGTTTTTCACCACCTGCATGTACAACGGCAAGAACGTCACCGAACCGAACAGCGACACGCCGACGATCAGCCCGATCAACCCGGCCAGCACGAAGGTGCGGTGGCGGAACAGGTGCAGCGGCATGATCGGTTCGGCCGCGCGGCGTTGTTCGAACACGAAACCGACCAGGCCGATGACCGCGAACAGTGCCAGGCACAGCACATCCAGCGAGGCCCACGGCAGTAGACTGCCGCCCAGGCTAGTGATCAGCACCAGCGCGCCCAGGGTAACGGTCAGGAAGAACGCGCCGATGTAGTCGACCACATGCTTGACCGGTGCCACAGGGGGACGGAACACGCTGCCGATCACCAGCACTGCCAACAGGCCCAGCGGCAGGTTGATGAAGAAGATCCAGTGCCATGACAGATGTTCGACCAGAAACCCCCCGATCAACGGGCCCACCACGGTGGCCAGGCCGAACACGCCGCCGAACAGGCCCTGGTAGCGGCCCCGTTCGGCGGGTGGAATGACGTCGCCGATGGCCGCCATGGCCACCACCATCAGGCCGCCGCCGCCCAAGCCCTGCAGCGTGCGGAACAGGATCAGCTGGGTCATGTCCTGGGCCAGCCCGCACAGCGCCGAGCCGAGCAGGAACAAGGCAATCGCAATCTGCAGGACGCGCTTGCGCCCGTAAAGGTCGCCGAACTTGCCATACAGCGGCACGACGACGGTGGAGGCCAGCAAATAGGCGGTGACCACCCAGGACAGCCAGCGTAGCCCGCCGAGGTCGCTGACGATGGTGGGCAGCGCGGTGGAGACAATGGTCTGGTCCAGTGCCGCGAGGAACATCACCAGCATCAGGGCGCCGAGCAGCAGCGGGATGGAGGCTTGAGTGCCGGGTTCGGCCTGTACGCAGGAGGGCGCGTCAGCAGATGTCGGTTGCATGCGGTTGCCTTGAGCCTGTGGATGCGATTGAACGTTCATGTGCGTCAGCAGCCTTTGCTCTGGGCATGCTGGCGGCCGGCTTCCTGCAGGCCGGCCAGGGCGAAGCTGAACAGCTGGGCAGAGACGTCTGCGGCTGGCATGCCGAGTATTTCGTGCAGGGTCCCGGTGGACCCGCGTGGGCCAATCAACAGCATCGCCCAAGGCGCGGTGACACAGAGGATGCAGCGGGTCAGTGCCGGGTCGCTCTGGGGAATGCCTGTGATTTCGCTGAACAGGCCCTTGAGCAGCGACAGCTTCAGCGGTGCCTCAGCCTGCAGGTGCGCCTGGCCGTGCGGGCTGGGGGCGAGGATTTCCGCCGCCAGCACGCGCAGGTGCCAGATGTCGCGGCGCTGCGTGGCCTTGCGTACGACCAGATCGACCAGCCCTCGCAGCTTCTCTGCTGCCGGTTGCTCGCCGAGGGTGATCCGCTGCAGGTCGCTGATGTCCAGAAAGCGCCGCCGCGCTTCATCGAGCACGGCCAGGTACAGGCCACTGCGGCTACCGAAGTGGTAGTTGATCGAGGCCAGGTCTACCTCGGCCTTGGCGGCGACGGCTTTGTTGCTGGCCTCGGCATAACCCACAGCGGCGAACAGCTCGCCGGCGGCCTGGAGGATGCGCGTGCGAGTCGCTTCGCCGTCCTTGCGCGGTTCGCGTTGAGTAATGGCCATGGGTGGGCTCTCGGATCGGTGGAATGGCAGTCAGCCTGATCCAGGCGGAATCTAAATTCAATTTAAATTTAATGATTGCCCCGGGCGGCCGACAGAAGGTGTCGCTGCACTGCGCCCGGATGGCGCACGCCACTAGGGAGAGCGCCCTCAGTTGTGGTACAACACGCTAGTTGACACCAGCTTCGCAGGCGCCCGGATGCGTCGCGGCTAGCTAGTGATTCCCTTGTCCCTGCTCCTTTTACTGTGAAACGGAGATTCGAAGATGACCGCCACCGACCGTCTGAGCCTGCTGCAGTACGAGCATCTGGGCCTGGACGATGTTGCCGCTGCCGAGTTCAAGGTGGCTCTGGAGGAGCTGCGTAAACTGGCGCTCGAAGACCGCTATGAACATCCCGCCGCCCTGCACCTGGGTGATATCGCTGACGCCGAGAACCGTCAGGAACTGGCTGAAACCAAAGGCTGGGGAATCGGTTTTCTGCAGGGGCTGACCTGCGCCAAGGCACTTACCCAAGAGCAACTGGAAGCACTGCGTCGGGTGTTCCAGGCCGCGGCGGAGCGGGCGATCAAGCGCATGTGCAGGTAACCACCGCTTTATCGAGCTTGCCGCTCTTCGCAATGAACAGCGGCAACCTGCCCATACATGACTCAAAGGTTAACGCTTTCTCGCTAATGCCTTATGTAATCGGCTAACTCCATGTTTTTCATGCGCTGTCGCGATCGCCTTCAGAACCGCGCAAGAAACGCTTCAGGGTCAACCAGATAGGCCGCCCAGGCCGAACTTTCGAAACAGGCTTTTCCCTTCCGGTGAAGACGAGCGCATCCGCCGTTTATCGACTTTACTGGTGAGGCGCTGCTGTCAGATCTTCATGTATCAAGCGCGTTGAGTATTGGCTTTGAGTGACGGAGTGACGCGGGCCTTTGGGGTAGACCATGAGCCAGAGCCAGACACTGATCATCTGTGAATATTGCGACGCGGTGTATCAACGTATGCCAGTGCACAAACATCAACGTGCATTGTGCGTGCGTTGTGGCGGCGTGCTGTATCGCCATGCAAGTCTGACCCTCCAGCAGCGCCTGGCACTGAGTGTTACCGGCGCGATTTTGCTGGTATTGGCCAATGCCTATCCGGTCATGACCATTGGCATGCAGGGGCTGACCAACTCTGCGACGCTCTGGGATTCGGTGCTGATCCTCAGCAGCGGTAGCATTACCTTCATTGCCCTGGTCATGGCCTTGGCCATCATCTTCGCGCCAGTGCTGCAGATCGCCTTGCTTTGCTGGGTGCTGAGCTTCGCCGTGGCCGGGCAGCGGGCGCCTGGCTTTGCCATGTGCATGCGCTGCCTGGAAGGGCTGCGGCCCTGGAGCATGCTGGAAGTCGGCCTGCTGGGCGCGCTGGTGGCGGTGATCAAGCTGGCCGGCCTGCTCGATGTGATCCCGGGCATCGGCCTGATCGCACTGGCAGCGCTGAGCATGCTGATCATCTACATTGCCGGGCGTGATATCCGCGACCTTTGGGACGCGCTATGAGTTCGCCCGCGCTGGCAGACGAACTGGGCCTGTGCCTGTGCCATGGCTGCGGGTATGCCTGCGAGCAGGAGGGTCATGTGCACACCTGCGCGCGCTGCGGCGCGCCCCTGCACCGGCGCAAGACCAATGCCATCGCCCGTGGCTGGGCCTTCCTGGTGGCCGCGCTGGTGTTCTACGTGCCCGCCAACCTGCTGCCGGTGATGCATACCGAAATGCTGGGCAGTGGCAGCGACAGCACCATTGGGGGCGGCGTGGTGGAGTTCTGGGAACACGGTGCCTGGGACATCGCCCTGATCATCTTCATCGCCAGCATGGGCGTACCGGCCATCAAGTTCTTCTCCCTCGGCTTGCTGCTGTACACCGCCCAGCGGCGTTCGGGCTGGGCTTGCCGGCAGCGCTCGCAACTGTATCGCGGCGTCGAGTTGATCGGTTACTGGTCGATGCTCGATGTCATCGTGGTCGCACTGGTGGCCGCGTTGGTGCAGTTGCGCGGGCTGGGCACCATCGAGCCGCGCCCGGGCATCCTGTTTTTCGGCATGGTCGTGGTGCTGACCATGTTTTCGGCAATGAGCTTCGACCCGCGCTTGATCTGGGATCACCCTGGCAAAGATGGAGGCCGCACCGATGGCGCAAGCGAGTGACGCGCGAAATGGGGCCGGGCAGGCAGAGGTACGCACCCGGCGCTGGAATGTTTCACTGGTGTGGATCGTGCCGATCCTGGCGATCCTGGTCGGGGCATCGCTGGTGGTACGCAACTGGATGCAGCAAGGGCCGGTCATTTCGATATCCTTTCGTTCCGGTGAAGGCCTGGTGGCGCACAAGACTCAGGTCAAGTACCGCAGCGTGGTGATTGGCGAAGTGACCACCGTGGACCTTGCCGAGGACCACAACAGCGTCATCGTCAAGGTGCAGCTGTCCAATGACGCTCGCTCGTTCGCCACCCAGGGCGCGCGCTACTGGGTAGTCCGCCCGCGGATCGGCGCGGGCGGGGTATCCGGGGTCGATACCTTGCTCTCTGGCAGCTTCATCGGTGCCGATGCCGGTGAATCGAAAGCCGCTGAAAAGGACTTTACTGGCCTGGAGCTGCCACCGGCGATCACCTATGGCGAGAAGGGCAAGCGTTTTCTCCTCAGCGCCGATGACCTCGGTTCGCTGGATATCGGCGCCTCCATCTATTACCGCAAGATCCCGGTGGGTGAGGTGGTGTCCTATGCGTTGCAGGATGATGGCAAGGGCGTGGATATAGGCATATTCGTACAAGCGCCCTACGACAACTTTGTCACTGGCGATACCCGGTTCTGGAATGCCAGCGGCGTCGACATGCAGATCGGCGCCAATGGCCTGAAGGTCGATACCGAGTCGCTGTCGTCCATTCTGGTCGGCGGGCTGGCATTCGGTTCTCCGGACTTCAGCGCCGATGCTCAGCCGGCCGCAGACCAGGCGCGCTTTCAACTGTTCGCCGACCGCGACGCTGCCCTGGCACCGCCTTTCGGCAAGGGTCAGTACCTGCAGCTGCGCTTCGACCAGTCCATGCGCGGTCTGTCGGTGGGGGCCCCGGTGGAGTTCAAGGGCGTCGAGTTTGGCCGGGTCACGGCGATCAAGCTGGATTACGACCCGGTGAAGCAGATATTCCCGGTGGTGGTGGATGCAGTGGTCTACCCGCAACGCCTGGGCCCTGTGCATAAGCAGATGCTTGCAGTGTTCAAGCACACCGAGGGTGACCTCGATGGTGCCCGGCAGTTGATTGGTACCTTCGTCGAGCATGGCCTGCGGGCGCAGGCGCGCAGCGGCAACCTGATCACCGGGCAGATGTTCGTCTCTCTGGACTTCTACCCGAACGCCCCCAAGGTCGCGTTCGACCGGGAGGCCAACCCTATCGTCATCCCGACGATGCCCGGCAGCCTGGAGATGCTGCAGGAGCAGTTGCAGCATTTCGTCGAGCGCATCGGCAAATTGCCGTTGGAAAGCATTGCCAGCAACCTCGATGGCACCCTGCGTGACCTGCGCGCCAACCTCAAGACATTCAACAGCCAGACGCTGCCTGGGGTGAAAGCCACCCTCGACGATATGCAGCAAACCCTGAAGGCGGCCAACGCGACCATTGCCGACAACTCACCGGAGCGCGAACGGCTGGGTGAAACACTGGATGAGCTGGAGCGCATGTCGCGTTCGCTGCGCGACCTGACCGACTACCTAGGGCGCCACCCCGAGTCGCTCATTCAAGGCCGGCCGAAGGCGGCCGGGGCGCAAGACTTGAGACCTTGAAAGTGGAAGGCCAAAGGAGTGTCAGCTGATGCATCGAGTGCGCAACCTGTGTAGGGCCAGCCTGCTGATCTGGCTGGGCGGCTGCAGCAGTACCCCGAACAACTACCACACCCTGGTCCCGGCCCAGCCGGTGCAAGGGGGTAGCCAGCATGTGCTGGTAAGCCGGGTCAGCCTGCCGCCGCAAGTGGACCGTCCGCAGCTGGTGGTGCGCCAGGGCAGCAGCGGCCTGGCCATCCTGGAAACGGAGTGGTGGGGCGCCAACCTGGTGGATGAGTTTCGCAGTGCCCTGCAGGACATGCTGGGCGGCCCGGTGTCTGGCCCCAGCACTGTGTTGAGGGTCGAGGTGCAGCGCTTCGACAGCGTGCCCGGCCAATACGCCTCGCTCGATACCTTGTGGCGCCTGAAACGGCCAGGCGAGCCCGCAATCACCTGTCGGACGTCGGTGCAGACCGCTGCCGACAACAGCATCAACAACCTGGTCAACGCCCACCAGGCCAACCTGCGCAAGCTGGCCGACGCGGTGCGCGCAACGGCGGCGCCAGGCAGGCCCTGCCCAACCACCTGATGCAGATGAACAAGGGTACGGGGAGCCCGCATGAAGTTACGCACGAGATTGCTCTGGCTGTTCGTACCGCCGTTGCTGCTGGTGTTGTCGCTTGTCTACTTCGCAGCCCAGGGCATGCTGCTGGCACGGCTGGACAAGCAGGACGAGCGGCTGCTGGTGGCCGAGGCCGAGCGCCTGCGTGCGTTGCTGGGCAACAGCTTCGAGCGCGACGCCAACCGCCTGCGGCAATGGGCCCAGGCGATGCCGGGTACGGTGCCGTCGGCTTTTCCGCTCGATGCCGCCACGCTGGGCCGCAGTGGTTTCGACTTCATCCTTTACTTTGCCAATGGTGAGCAGCGGGTGAGCTGGCGTCCGCTGGACCTCGCAGCGCTTGAGCGCCCGGCCGGCGCGCCGGCACTGAACCTGAAGGCGCTGCATGAGGGCGTTGCCCGGCAACTGGCGCGCCTGCTGCAGTCTCAGGATGTGGCGCCGCCTGCGCAACTGCTGGCCGTGCTCCGGGTGCCGCTGATTCTGGTCGCCGTGGATACCGCGCGCAGCGGCGACAGGGCCAGCGGTGTGCTGCTGGCGGGCACCTTCCTGGACAGCAAGCGCATCGCCATGCTGCAGCAACAGCTGGGCGGAGAGCTTACCTGGTTGCCGTCGACCGCTGGGCAGGAACGGCCCGTGCTGCAGGCTGAACTGATGAGCATCGGCAACCGTCGCGTGGTCGATGCCCGTCATCAGAGTATCGACCTGCTGTTCCAGGACAGCCTGGGCGAGCCTCAGCTGCGCCTGCAACTGACCCGCGAGCGCCATCTGTTCCTGGAAGGCGAACAGCAGCTCGATGTATTCCTCGGCGTGACCGGCGGGCTCATCGGCCTGGCCTGGCTGCTGATCTACCTCGCCCTGGACGTCACCTTGCTGCGGCGCATTGCCCGCTTGCATCACGAGCTTCTGGCCATTGGCCCGGCTGCGGCAGGGCGGCGCCTGACCGACGACGGCCGCGATGAGCTGGGCCAGCTGGCGCGTGAGGCGAACCGTGCGCTGGACCGCCTGGAGCAGAGCGAAACGCGCGACCGGGCGATCCTCGATGCCATGGAAGACGGCTACTTCGAACTCGACGATCAGGCCAGGATCGACTCGGTCAACCCGGCTTTCTGCAGGCTGCTGGGGTATTCGACGGCGCAGGTGCTGGGTCGCACCTTTGCATCGCTGCAGGAACAACCAGAGCCCACCCCGACGACAGAACCGGTGATCGCCGAAACCGAGCCCGGCGCGCCACTTTCGGCTCGCCTACGGCGTGCCGACGGTAGCATCGGTCACTTCGAGACGCAGATATCCAGGCGCCACAACGCCGGAGGGCGGCTGATCGGCTACCGTGGCATCCTGCATGACGTCAGCGAGCATGTGCTGCATCAACAGCAACTGTTTGACCTGGCCTATCAGGATGCCCTGACCGGGTTGGGCAATCGCAAGGCGTTTCATGAGGACCTCGCCCGGTACATGCACAGCGCCAGCATGCCGCTGGCGCTGATCTTTCTAGATCTGGACCGCTTCAAGCAAGTCAATGACCGCTTTGGCCACGACGTCGGTGATGCCTTGCTGGCGTGCATGGCCGAGCGTCTTCGCAATGCGCTGCGTCAACCGAGCAAGGCCTATCGTTTGGGTGGAGACGAGTTCACCGTGATTGTCCCGGCACCCGGGTTCCAAGGGGCCAGCGCGCTGGCCCAGCGCTTGCTCAAGGTGTTGGGCGAGCCGGTCAGCGTCAGCGGAGTGAGCATCGACTTCGTCACGCCAAGCATCGGCGTTGCCTTCGCGCCTGCCCATGCCAGCGAGGTGGATGCCCTGATCAAGGCAGCCGATCAGGCGATGTACGAGGCCAAGCGTGAGCGCGGGCGGGTCTGCGTGTACCAGCCAGCCGAGTGATCAGCCCAGGAGGGTATCGATGGTCGAGCGTTGTCGTTGCCAGTCTTGGCTGTTGCCGCTGTTGATGCTCCTGCTGCCCGACCTCGCGGTGGCAGAGCCGTCGTGCGGCCAGCTCACTGCAACTGGCAATCCGGAATACCCGCCATATCTCTGGCGTGACCCGAGCAACCCTGAGCAACTGATCGGGGCCAATGCCGACTTGCTAAAGGACGCCGGCAAGGCACTGGGGCTGGAGGTGAAGGTGGTCTATGGCGGGCCTTGGTCAAGGGCTCAGGAAGAGGTGCGTACCGGGCGTATCGACCTGATGGCGGGGTACTTCATGACCCAGGAGCGCCAGCAGCGGATGGACTTCATCAGCCCGCCGTTCCTGTGGACCCGCAGTGTCGTCTGGGTCCGCCAGGACGCTGCATTTGCCTATCAGGGTTGGGCGGACCTCAAGGGCCGCAACGGCGGTACGCTGGTCGGTAACAGTCACGGCCAGCAGTTCGACGATTACGCCAGGACCAACCTCCAGCTTGAAGCGGTGCCCAGCGCCAGGCAGGCGTTCGAAAAACTGTTGCTCAGGCGCAATGATTACCTGATCTACGAGCTGCATCCCGGCATGGCCCTGGCGCGGACGCAGGTTTGGGATACGCAGCTGAAGGTGCTCGACCCGCCAGTGTCCAGCGAGGGGTTGTACCTGGCGCTGTCACGTCAATCGAAGTGCAATCGACAGGAGCTGCGCGAGCGGTTGGCGCAGGCGATGAAAGCGCTGGTTGCCGGGCCGGTGCCGGAGCAACTGGTTGAAAAGAATCTGGAACTATGGAGGCAACAGCAGGCAGTGGGGCAGCCTTAGCGCCTGCGGGACCTAGCGCCGCGCCGGTGGCGCTCGATGTCACAGGCGCAAAAACCTCAAAGCGAACCCGCCAGCTTACCCATCAACCTCCAGCGCCCGCTTGGCCTCGCTCACGGTGACCTCCCCGGGCAAGGCGACGCCGTTCTTGGTCGCCAGGATCTCGGCCATCACACTGACGGCAATCTCTGCCGGCGTCTTGCTGCCGATATAGATACCGATCGGCCCGTGCAAGCGTTGTAACGAGGCCTCGCTTACCCCGAAGTGCTCGATCAGGCGTTCCCGGCGCGACTGGTTATTGCGCCGCGAACCGATCACCCCGATGTAGAACGCCGGGCTGTGCAAGGCTTCGAGCAGGGCCAGGTCGTCCAGCTTGGGGTCGTGGCTGAGGCCGATGATGCAGCTGCGCAGGTCCGGGGCGAACGCACGCACCACGTCATCCGGCATGCCAACGATTTTCTCCACGCCCGACACGTTCCAGCCATCCATGTATTCGGGGCGCGGGTCGCAGACTGCCACCTTGAAGCCATTGAACAGGGCCATGGTCGCCAGGTACTCGGCCAGCACCCCGGCGCCGATAAGCAGCATGCGATAACCCGGGCCCAGGGTATTGAGCATGTGCCGGCCATCGAAACCGAATTGCTCCGGTGCGCCGGTGGTGGTCAGGTGAACCTGACCGTTGTCCAGGTCCAGTTCGCGGCGCACCAGGTTGCCGCTGTCCAGCAAGGGCAGCAGTTGCTCCAGGCTTGCCAGCGCCGGTTCGAATTCGAGGATCAGCTCGAGGGTGCCGCCGCAGGGCAGGCCGAAGCGCTGCGCTTCATCGGCGCTGACGCCATATTGCACCACTTGCGGCAGGCCATGCGGCATGCCGCCGCCCTGATAGGCCGTGGTGTAGCGGTGGATGAGGTCGTCCTCGATGCAGCCGCCGGAGACGCTGCCGACCACCCGGCCGTCGCCGCGCAGGGCCATCATCGAACCCACGGGCCGCGGCGATGAACCCCAGGTACGGGCTACGGTGGCCAGCAGAACCCGTTGCCCGGCCGAGAGCCAGTCACGGGCGGTGCGCAAGACCAAAAGATCAATGCTTTCCATGGGACCTCTTCAAAAGTAAATACCTGTACCGGCCTCTTCGCGGCTAAAGCCGCTCCCACAGGGTCATCACAATGCTCAAGGGCTGCGCATTACCTGTGGGAGCGGCTTTAGCCGCGAAGAGGCCGGTTCAGGCAACATCCTCTATCGCATGTGCAAGATGATCGGGCTGCTGCTGGCCGGGTCGGTGTGCCCGCGCAGCTTGCCGACCGCTTGCGCATCTACCTTACCGCCCGAGTTACCCCAGGTGCTGCGCACGAAACTCAGCACATCTGCGATTTCCTGGTCCGACAGCTGTTCGCGGAACGCTGGCATGCGGTAGGCATCCGGCATACCGGCGGCGACGACGCGTTGCGAACCATTGAGGGTAATGTTGATCGCCGAGGCGTCTTCCCTGGCCAACGCCGAGGTGGCACCGGCCAGCGGTGGCATCCACTCGGCCTGGCCCTTGCCGTCCAGGCCGTGGCAACTGGCGCAGCGGGTGACGTAGATATGAGCGCCAGTGCTGTCCAGGCGCGTGGCCGCGGAAACCGGCTGATACTGCCAGGGCGCACCGTCACGCTGTGGATCTCCGGGCAGCGACTTGAGGTAACGGGCAATGGCGCTCAGGTCTTCATCGCTCATGAACTGCGTGGAGTTGTTGAAGGCCTCGGTCATCGACCCATACACCACGGCGTGCTGGTTGCGCCCGGTCTTGAGGAACTGGACGATCTCGGCCTCGCTCCAGCGGCCAAGCCCGGTGTTGTGGTCATTGCGCAGGCTGGGCGCGTACCAGCCATCGAGCAGGGCACCGGCGAGGAATGGCGTACCCGCTTCATCGAGTGCCTTCTCGTTGAAGGCCAAGCCCCGTGGCGTATGGCAGCTGCCGCAGTGGCCAGGGCCCTGGACGATATAGGCGCCGCGGTTCCACAGCGCGTCTTGCCCGGTCTTGGCCGCGTAAGGCGTGTCGGCGGCGAACACGCCGTTCCACAAGGCGATGGGCCAGCGCAGGTTCAACGGCCAGGGAATATCGCTGGGGATGTTCGGCTGTTGTGCCGGCTGCACACCCTTCATGAAGAAGGCGTACAGCGCCTTCACATCGTCATCGCTGAGCTTGGCGTACGAAGGGTAGGGCATTGCCGGGTACAAGCGCCGGCCACCCGGCGCGACGCCATGGCGTACGGCGCGGTCGAAGTCGGCCAGGCTGTAGTTGCCGATGCCGGTCTCGCGGTCGGGTGTGACGTTGGTGGCGTGGATCGTTCCCAGCGGCGTGGCCATCTGCAGGCCACCCGCGAACGGCTTGCCGTCGGGCAGGCTGTGGCAGGCTACGCAGTCGCTGAGGCGGGCGACATATTCGCCCCGGCTGACCACTGCGGGGTCAAAGCTGGGGGGCTGTCCGGCAGCAAATGGCGAGGCGGGTTCGCGGGTCACGTACCAGGCCAGCAGGCCGGCCGCGACCAGGCACGGCACGGCCAGCCAGCCCGCAGTGCGGGCAAAACGGCTGTGGGTCATGGGGCAGTCCTTGTCCGGTCAGCTGAAGGTGTGGCGGCTAAGCGGCAGGCTACGCACGCGCTGGCCGGTGAGCTGCGCCACGGCATTGGCCACGGCAGGCGCTACCGCGGGCAACGGAGGCTCGCCAATACCGCCCATCTTCGCCCCGCTCTCGACAATGCGCACATGCACCCGGGCCATGCGCGAGGGCGGCAGGATCGGGTACAGGTCATAGTTGCGCGCGCGCGGCTTGCCGTCGATGAACACCGCTTCTTCCACCAACGTCTGCGACAGGCCCAGGGCTACCGCACCGTTGACCTGATGCTCGATGATCGCCGGGTTGACGATGCTGCCAGGATCGATCGCCTGCCAGATGTCGTGCACTTTGACCTGGCCATTGTCGATCGACACTTCGGCGATTGCCGCGGCCTCGGAGCCGAACGGTGAGGCCATGGCAATGCCCCGGGCACGCTTGCTGCCGTCTTCTGCGGTGAACGGCCCACGCTTCCAGCCGCCAGACAATTCGGCGACCGCATGCAGCAGGTTGGTCAGGCGCTGATTGTCACGCAGCAGGTGCAGGCGCAGTTCGTAGGGGTCCTTGCCACCCTTGTCGGCCAGCTCGTCAAGGAACGACTCATAGAAGAAGTCGTTCAGCGAATTGCCTACCGAGCGCCAGTAGCCAAGCATGGCCGGGCCTTTGACGTAGATCTGGGCGATGCGTTTGTTGGCAATGGCGTAGGACTTGCCCGACAGCCCTTCGAGCGCCGTGGGGTCGATCTTGTCGCCTTGCTTGCCGGCCAGGGCTTCGGTCGGGCCTTCGGTGGCGCTTACCGCTTCGATGGCCACCGGCAGGCCGTCGGCATCGAGCCCTGCGCGGAACTTGACCACCGCGACGGGGCGCAGCACGTCGCGCAGGAACTCCTCCTCGCGGCTCCAGATCAGCTTGACCGGGCGGCCGACGGCCTTGGCCAGGGCGATGGCCTGGGGATACGGATTGGCCGAGTCATAGAGGAAATGGCGGCCGAAGAAGCCGCCGAGCAGCGGCGAGTGCAGGGTGATTTGCGTGGCATCCAGGCCGGTGCGCTTGGCGATGTCGTCGCGGAACATGTCTGGCGCCTGGTTGGGCAGCCAGACCTCCAGGGTGCCGTCCGGGTTGAAGCGAGCGAGGGCAGACGGCGGCTCCAGCTGGGCATGGTTGAGGTACTGGTTGTGGTAGCTGGCCTCGACCTTGGTCTTGGCATTGGCCAGGGCACCGGCGATGTCGCCTTGGTTTTCTTCGTCGCGGGCCGGCCCCTCAACGCTGGCCAGGTGCTCGCGCCAGCCGTCGCTGGAAAAATCTGCCGGCATCGGCCGGACCTTGCTGTCGGCGCCCGGTTCTTTCCAGTCCACCTGGATCGCTTCCACTGCGCGCTTGGCGTGCCACCAGCGTTCGGCTACCACGGCCACCGCGCCCGGCAACTGATGCACCGAGTGCACCCCTTTCATGCCCTTGACCTGCTCCTCGTTGCGCAGGCTGCCCACGGTCATGCCCAGGCGGGGCGCGTGCTGCACGGCGGCGTGGAGCATGCCGTCGACCTTGAGGTCGATGCAGTATTGGGCCCTGCCGGTGGATTTGTCATAGGCGTCCAGGCGCCGCACCGGTTTGCCGATCCAGCGGAACTGGCTGGGGTCGCGC
Source organism: Pseudomonas sp. NBRC 111130 (assembly GCF_001320485.1). Lineage (NCBI taxonomy): Bacteria > Pseudomonadati > Pseudomonadota > Gammaproteobacteria > Pseudomonadales > Pseudomonadaceae > Pseudomonas > Pseudomonas sp. NBRC 111130. The sequence continues at coordinate 19,292 of NZ_BCBG01000104.1, read as the reverse complement.
AGCTTGATGCTGGCAGGGTCCGGTACTGGCAGGTCCATGGCACGGCTGGCCAGCTCGCCATAGGCCAGCGAACGGCCCGAGGCAGCGTGAATGACCTTGCCAGGCTCGGTGGACAGCTCACCGACCGGTACCCCCCATTGTTCGGCCGCTGCCTGCAGCAACATGGCACGGGCCAGGCCGCCGAGGCGGCGCATGGTCGGGTAGCTCATGCGCACCGACATGCTGCCACCGGTAATGCGCATGCCGTTCTCCATCACCACGTAGGCTTCACCGGGCGGCGCGCTTTCCACCAGGAAGCTGGCCGGGTCGAAGTCGAGTTCTTCACCGACGATCTGGGCCATGGCCGTGAACGGGCCTTGGCCACCTTCCATGAACGGGCTGAGCAGGCGCACCGTGCCGTCCGGGCGGATCTCCAGGAATGCCGGCACCTGGGTGCCGCGCTCAGGGGTGGCTGCCGCCGCTGCCTGCGCGCGGGGCGCGCCCATCGGCAGGCCGAAACCCAGCACCAGGGCACCGACCGCGGTGCTGGCAAGAAAGCGTCGGCGCGACAGGTTGACGGTTTCGCCCAGTTGCAGCCTGAGCAGTTCTGCGGGGGTGTCGACGGGCGTGTTCATCAGGCCTGCTCCCCTTGGGCCAGCGCATGCACGGCGGCGTGGATGGCGTTGTAGGTGCCGCAGCGGCAGAGGTTGACCATCGCCGCGCTGATCTGTTCGTCGCTGGGCTTGGGGGTGTGCTTGAGCAGCGCCGTGGCCGCCATCACCTGGCCGGACTGGCAGTAGCCGCACTGGGCCACCTGGTGCTCGACCCAGGCCGCCACCACGCGCTTGCCCACCGCGTCGGCCTCGACCGCTTCGATGGTGGTGACCTCCCGCCCGACCACGCCGGCCACCGGAGTGACGCAGGCGCGTACGACGTTGCCATCCACCAGCACCGAGCAGGCGCCACACTGGGCCAGGCCACAGCCATACTTGGTGCCGGTCATGCCCAGGTCGTCACGCAGCACCCATAGCAGGGGCGTGTCGGCATCGGCGTCGACCTGATAGGTCTTCTGGTTGATATGAAGTTCCATGGCTCACCTGCTGATCATCGGTTGACGGCGTTCATTGTCTGCTGGGGAGTCCGTTGTTCCCCAATCCAGAAACGCTAGCACAGTGATACGACCACTGGTCCGGTGGCGGGCACAGGTTCAGAGGATCAGGCAAGTAATTCGGTGGAATGCGCAATATCCAGGCTGGCGCCGACTTTGCGAGAGAGGACTTGCGCGGCGAAAACCCGGATAATGCCGGCCAATTTCGTTTTGCACGCTTAAATCACGGTAATCCCCGCATGGAAATCAAGGTCAATTTTCTCGATAACCTTCGTCTGGAAGCCAAGTTCGACGACTTCACGGTGATCGCCGACCAGCCGATCCGCTACAAGGGCGACGGTTCGGCCCCGGGCCCGTTCGACTATTTTCTGGCCTCGTCAGCCCTGTGCGCGGCGTACTTCGTCAAGCTGTACTGCCAGACCCGCGATATCCCCACCGAGAATATCCGCCTGTCGCAGAACAACATCGTCGACCCGGAGAACCGCTACAACCAGATCTTCAAGATCCAGGTCGAACTGCCCGAGGATATTTCCGAGAAAGACCGCCAGGGCATCCTGCGCTCCATCGACCGCTGCACCGTGAAAAAAGTGGTGCAGACCGGCCCCGAGTTCATCATCGAGGAAGTCGACAACCTCGACGCCGATGCCCAGGGCCTGCTGATGCCGGTGGCCGACACCACCACCTACATCCCCGGCAAGGACCTGCCGCTGGAGCAGACCATCGCCAACATGTCCGGCATCCTTGCCGGCCTGGGCATGAAGATCGAGATCGCCTCGTGGCGCAACATCGTGCCCAACGTCTGGTCGCTGCACGTGCGCGACGCGCAGTCGCCCATGTGCTTCACCAACGGCAAGGGTTCGACCAAGGAAGCGGCACTGGCCTCGGCGCTGGGTGAGTTCATCGAGCGCCTGAACTGCAACTTCTTCTACAACGACCAGTTCTGGGGCGAAGACATCGCCAACGCGCCGTTCGTACATTACCCGAACGAGCAGTGGTTCAAGCCAGGGCCGAAGGACGAACTGCCGGCCGAAATCCTCGACCAACACTGCCTGGCGATCTACAACGCGGACGGCGAGCTGCGCGGTTCGCACCTGTACGACACCAACTCGGGCAACACCGGGCGCGGCATCTGCTCGCTGCCGTTCGTGCGTCAGTCCGATGGCCAAGAGGTGTACTTCCCGTCCAACCTGATCGAGAACCTGTTCCTCAGCAACGGCATGAGCGCCGGCAATACCCTGGCCGAAGCCCAGGTGCAGTGCCTGTCGGAAATCTTCGAGCGCGCGGTGAAACGCGAAATCCTCGAAGGCGAGCTGGCCCTGCCGGATGTCCCCCAGGAGGTGCTGGCCAAGTACCCAGGCATTCTCGCCGGCATCCAGGGCCTGGAAGAGCAGGGCTTTCCGGTGCTGGTCAAGGACGCCTCGCTGGGTGGTGAGTTCCCGGTGATGTGCGTGACCTTGATGAACCCGCGCACGGGTGGCGTGTTCGCCTCGTTCGGCGCGCACCCAAGCTTTGAAGTGGCGCTGGAACGCAGCCTCACCGAACTGCTGCAAGGCCGCAGCTTCGAAGGCCTCAACGACCTGCCGCAACCGACCTTCGAAAGCCATGCGCTGACCGAGCCGAACAACTTCGTCGAGCACTTCATCGACTCCAGCGGCGTGGTGTCGTGGCGTTTCTTCAGTGCCAAGGCCGATTTCGAGTTCGTCGAATGGGACTTCTCCGGCCAGGGTGAGGACTCCAATACGCAAGAAGCCGCGACCCTGTTCGGCATCCTCGAAGACCTTGGCAAAGAGGTGTACATGGCCGTGTACGACAACCTTGGCGCCACGGCCTGCCGCATCCTGGTGCCGGGTTACTCCGAAATCTATCCGGTCGAAGACCTGATCTGGGACAACACCAACCGCGCCCTGGAGTTCCGTGCCGACATCCTCAACCTGCACAGCCTGGATGACCGCGCCCTGCGCGCGCTGCGCCGGCGCCTGGATAAATGCGAGGTGGATGACTACACCACCATCACCACCTTGATCGGCGTCGAGTTCGACGAGAACACGGTGTGGGGCCAGCTGACCATCCTTGAGCTGAAACTGCTGATCTGCCTGGCGCTCAAGCGCTTCGAAGATGCCAAGGAACTGGTCGAGGCGTTTTTGCAGTTCAACGACAACACCGTCGAGCGCGGCCTGTTCTACCAGGCGCTGAACGTGGTGCTGGAGGTGCAGCTGGATGAGGAGCTGGAAATGGCCGACTACGAGGCCAACTTCCGCCGCATGTTCGGCAACCCGCGGATGGACGCGGTGCTGGGTTCGGTCGACGGTAGCGTGCGCTTCCATGGGCTGACCCCGACCAGCATGAAGCTGGAAGGGCTGGACCGCCATCTGCGGCTGATCGAGAGCTACAAGAAGCTGCATGCAGCGCGGGCGAAGTTTGCCTGACCCATTTTGGGGCTGCAAAGCAGCCCCAGATAGCCTGACGTTCTTGCTTCTATCTGCTGGGGTAGGATGGCGGGCGTCCGTACACGCACAAGGAAGTCATTGGTGATCAACCTTTCCCACCTGCCGCGCAACAGAAGGGCGCCCGAACCACTCGACCTGCCGCCGCCGCAGTGCCCGGAGCTGGGCCTGGCCGGCCAATCACTGCAACAGCGTTACGCGGCCTTTATCGCGCAGGCCGCGGAAACACTGCCGCCGGTGCAGGCTGCTGCACTGCGCGAGGTAGGCCAGCCGCTGGCCAGGGAGCTGCTGTCAAAGGCGTTCGACCTGGGCAGCAGCAAGGGCCACGAACTGTCGGATGAGATCTACTGGCTGGTGCAGTGTGCGGCGATTGTCTCGTTGTATGCCGACGGCCCGCTGTCTGCGGCGTTCGCCGGGTACAGGAAGCATGTCGATTATTACCAGGACATGGGGCGCTTCGGTGCCCAGGTCGAGGCATTCCAGCACTATGTTGCCGCCAATGGCTTGCCCGCAGACGAGGTGGAGATTCAGTCGCGCTCGGCAGACGACCGCTACCGGCTGCTGGTCAACCCGTGGGAGGCGGGAAACACACACTGGGTCTATCGGCCGCGGATCATCGATACCCGGCAGGGGACCCGCCTGCTGGCGTTCGAAGACAGGCGCTGGTCGGCGGACAGCAGCACCTGGCTCAGTGCCTGGCAGGTCGAGCTGACGCTGCGCAAATACCCGGGGAACCAGGCACGTCGGAGCGTGCAGGTAGTCATCGACTGTGACCAGCGCCTCGCGCAAGCGGGGGCGCAGACGGAAATCGAGCTCTCGGAGCTCGAAAGCGTTGTTGACGCGCTGCTCAACGGCGCAGACCCGACCTAGGGGTCAGTTCTTGCACTTGGCCAGCACCACCTGGCAGGTGTCTGGCGTGCCGCCTGAGCGGCCGGCATAGCGGATGCAGTTGTTCAGCGACTTCTGCTTGGCAATGCCCAGTGTGTTGCCCCAGGCCAGGCCGCCTTCGCCGGTGCTCGGAAGCGCCTTGGCGTAACAGTTGGAGCCCGGGGCGGCGGCGTAGTAGCGCGCCTTGCTGCTTTTGCTCGAACAGCCGGCATTGAGTGCCAGGCTGATGGCCAGCAAGGCATGCGCGGTCCAGTACGCGTAAGGTCGTGTGCTGCAGATGCTCATGGTATCCCTCATTCCGACGCGCAAAGTCTTTCAGGATATTTCTATCAAGCCAAGCGGTGAACTATCCGAACGTCAAGGTGATCCCTTCTTAAGCGCACCCTGCGCACGCCTGATGGACCAGGCCCTGTGCCAGTCCTTCAGCCCCGGGTCACCGACTGATAAGGAGGCGCCGTGACCGCTACTGAGCAAACCCTCTACCGATGCACGCCCGGCCCGCTTCACGGGATACTGCTGGCCGGCACGGTTCCGCTGTTTCTCGGCGCGCTGCTGAGCGACATTGCCTACTTCAAGAGCTACCAGATCCAGTGGAGCAACTTCGCTGCCTGGCTGATTGCCGGAGGCTCGCTGTTCTGCGGGCTGGCGCTGCTGTTTGCCCTGGCCAACCTGATCCGCGCCCCGCGCAAGGGCGGGCGGCCGACGCTGTACTTGCTGCTGTTGCTGGCGACCTGGGTGTTGGGGCTGATCAACGCCTTCGAACATGCCAAGGACGCCTGGGCGGTCATGCCGGCGGGCCTGGTGCTGTCGGTGATCGTCACCGTGCTGGCCTGCGTGGCGGCATGGCTGGGCATGAGTAACCTGGGTTCGGGAGGTGAGGCATGAAGCCATTGCATGGAATGTCGCTGCTGAGCGTGGCACTGCTTCTGGCCGCCTGTGGCGGTGACGGTGAGCCGACCCAGGCGCTGGGCCCCGACCCGAAACTGCCGGCCCCGGAGCGCGGCCTGCTGCCGAGCATGAAGATCGCGCAACCGGCGCAGTGGGGCGAGCGCAAGCCCACCGTGCCCGAGGGCTACAGCATCACGGCCATCGCCACTGACCTGAAGATCCCGCGCCAGAGCCTGGTGCTGCCCAATGGCGATATCCTGGTCGCCGAAGGGCGCGGCGGCAGCGCCGCCAAGCTCAAGCCCAAGGACGTGATTGCCAGCCAGATCAAGGCCAAGGGCAATACCCAGGTCAAGGGTGGCAACCGCCTGACCCTGCTGCGCGATGCCGATGGCGATGGCACGTATGAGCTACAGACGGTCTTTGCCGAAGGCCTCAATGCGCCCTACGGCCTGGCCTTTGCCGACGGCAAGCTGTACGTGGCCAACCAGGATGCGCTGGTACGTTTCGACTACCAGGACGGTCAGACCAAGGCGGGTGGCCCGCCGACCAAAGTCACCGACCTGCCGGCCGAGATCAATCACCACTGGACCAAGGCACTGACCATCAGCCCTGATGGCCGCTACCTGTACGTGGGCATCGGCTCGAACAGCAACATCACCGAGCGTGGCATGGAGGTGGAAATCGACCGCGCCATGGTCTGGCAGATCGACGCCGTGACGGGGGCGCACAAGCCTTACGCCACCGGTTTGCGCAACCCGACGGCGCTGACCATTCAGCCGGATACCGGGCAGTTGTGGACGGTGGTCAACGAACGTGACGAACTGGGGCCGGACCTGGTGCCGGACTACCTCACCTCGGTGCGAGAGGCCGGCTTCTATGGCTGGCCGTACAGCTACTGGGGGCAGAACGTCGATGAACGGGTGAAACCGCAGAACCCGGAAAAGGTGGCGGCCGCGATCAAGCCGGATTACAGCCTGGGGTCGCACGTTGCCGCGCTGGGCGTGGACTTCTCCATCCCGGCCATGGGTGAACGGTTTGCCGACGGGGTGTTCGTGGGCGAGCACGGTAGCTGGAATCGCCCGAACCCGGTGGGTTACAAGGTGATCTTCGTGCCGTTCAAGGCGGGCAAACCGGCGGGTGAGCCGATTGACTTTGCCACCGGGTTCCGCGGGGAAGATGGCAAGACCCGAGGCCGGCCTGTGGGCGTGACGGTGGACCCACGCGGGGCGTTGATCATTGCCGATGACCTGGCCAACACCGTCTGGCGTGTGACGCGTAACTGACGGCCCTACGCGGCTCCGACGGTGATCGCGCCTATTGACGCCAAGGGGTTGAAATGTGCAGCAGTGCGGGCGTTTGCCTGCAGAGTGGCGGGCAATGGCTATGCTTCTTTGCGCGTAAACATTTCACGCGCAAACCCGGTCTTGAACACATGGAAGCAGGCCTATGAATCCTATTAGCACGCTCGCTCGCGCTGTTGCCCTCGCCACGCTGATGTCCGCTGCCACCTTCACGGTGCAGGCTGCCGAGATTCCGATTGGCAGTGAGGCGCTGGAAAGCCACGTCAAAACCCAGGTCACTGCCATCGACCTGGCCAACCGCCAAGTCACGGTAAAAGGGCCGAACGACAAGGATGTCACCCTGCAACTGACGGAAAAGGCCAAGGCACTGCCCAACCTGAAGGTCGGTGACAACGTCGATATCTATGTCACCCGGGCAATCGCCTACGTGCTCAACAGCAATGTGGGCGGCGCGCCTAAAGCGAGTGAGGAATCCGGCACCATTCGCGCCACCAAGGACAATCCCAACCCGGGCGGCGAAGCGTTCCGTCAGGTTCGAGTAACCTCGCAGATCAAGAAAATCGACCTGAAGACACATGAAGTGACCCTGTTGCCGCCAGAAGGCAAGCTGCAGGTGGTCAAGGTCGAGAACCCGGACCTGCAGAAGCGGATGAAGAACCTCAAGGTCGGCCAGACCGTCGATGCGATCTACACCGAAGTGCTGCGGGTCGATACCTGGCGTTGAGGTCTGACTGCGGGAACGCTTCGGCAGGCCCGCATTCGCCAGCATGCGTGTGACGAATACATCATGTGCACCCTTTCGATTTCCATAAACACTGTCGATTTGCCGATCATGGTCTCATCCTGACTTCAGATGAGACTTATCATGTCCTTCAAGACCCTGCTGCTTGCATTCCTTCCCGTGATGATGGCCCTGCTTGCGGGCTTCGTACTGCCGTATCAGGCCGCCAGCAACGCTGCCGTCGGCCGTGCGCTGGGGCACTGGTTGTGGGGCGCCTTCACCTCGTTGACGGTCAGTTCGGTGGTGATCATCACGGCGTTGCTGATCCTGCGGGTGCCCATGCCTGACCTGAGCAAAGCGCTGCAGGGCCCATGGTGGCTCTGGATCGGTGGTGTGCTGGGCGCCCTCTATGTGGCGGGTGCCGCAGCCTTGACACCTAAGCTGGGTACGGCGGGTTTCCTGGTGCTGGTGGTGGCAGGGCAGATCCTGACCTCGGTGATCGTCGATCACTTCGGGCTGATGGGCGTTGCCAGCAAGCCAGTGAACCTGGCCAGGGTTGCCGGCGTGCTACTGATCCTGGGTGGCGTGTTGCTGGTGCAGGGCGGCTGGACCTCGACCCCGTCGTCCGGCCAGGCCGTGATCGAGCGCTGATCAGTGCCCGGGCTGGCTGCACGCCCAGACCGCCTCACGCAGCCAGCGATGGCCGGGGTCGCTGTCCTTTCGCCCATGCCAAGCCTGTTGATAGGCGAGGGCAGGCACCGGCAGTGGCGGCGTGAACTCGCGCAGTGACGGATGCTGGCGCATCGGGCCTACCGCACGGCGGGCAACGGTGAGGACCAGGTCGGTGCCCGCGAGCACCTCGACGGCAGCGCTCCAGTGCGGCAGCGCCAGGGCAATATGCCGGCGCAGGCCTTGCTCGGCCAAGGCCCGCTCGATCTCATCGTGGGCATCCGGGTGCATGGCCATGAGCACGTGCGGGCGTGCCAGCCAGTCATCCAGCGTAAGCCCGCCCTTGGCCGGTAGCACCTGGCGATCGGCGACGCTGATGAAGCGGTCTTCGAACAAGGTCTGGGCGGTGATGTCGGCAGGCAGTTCCGGGAAGATGCCCAAGGCCAGGTCGAGTTCGCCATCGAGCAACTGCGCGAGCATGGTTTCGCGGCTGGCCTGACTGATGGCCAGATCGACGCCGGATGCGACCTGGCGCAGGTGGCGCACCAGCGGCGGCAGGATGATGCGCGAGGAGTAGTCGGACAGCGACAGCCTGAAGCGGCGCCGGGCTTGGGCAGGGTCGAATTGTGGCGCGGCCAGCAGGCCGTTCAGGCTGCCGAGGGCATCCTGCAGCGGTTTGGCCAGGGACTGGGCGCGGGCGGTCAGGGCCATCTGGCCGTGCTGGCGGATCAGCAACGGGTCGTCGAAGTGTGCACGCAGCTGCGCCAGGGCATGACTGACGGCGGGTTGGCTGCGGTGCAGGCGCAGGGCGGCGCGGGTCACGTGCTTTTCGCTGAGCAGGGCGTGCAGGGTGAGCAGCAGGTTGAGGTCGATCTTGCGCAGTTCATCCATGGGGCGAATGCTTTTGATGGCTTTGACAGGTGACTATCAGCCTAACAGATGTACCGGCCCCTTCGCGGGCTTGCCCGCGAAGAGGCCGGTACAGGCCACACAAAGCACCTGACGGGGTTATACTCGCCCCCCGTTTCACTGTAATCCGAGTATTTCAATGGGTCTTTCCGCAACCGCCACACCCGAACCGCGCCGCCTCGGTGCGCCCTTGATCGCCCTGGCCCTGCTGCTGGCCGGCGCCTGGTTCCTCAACCTCAACGCCGGCTTCAAGCAGGTGCTGCTGCTGATGGTCGGCGCCGCCCTGGGCCTGACGCTCTATCACGCTGCCTTTGGCTTCACCTCGGCCTGGCGCGTGTTCATCAACGAGCGCCGGGGCGCCGGCCTGCGTGCGCAGATGGTCATGCTGACCCTGGCCGTGCTGTTGTTCTTCCCGGCGCTGTCGGCCGGCAGCCTGTTCGGCATCCCGGTTACCGGCCTGGTCGCGCCCGCTGGCGTATCGGTGGTGTTCGGCGCGTTCATCTTCGGCATCGGCATGCAACTGGGGGGCGGCTGTGCCTCGGGCACGTTGTTCACGGTCGGCGGCGGCAATGCGCGGATGCTGGTGACCCTGCTTTTCTTCATCATCGGCTCGGTCAGCGCCACCCAGCATGCCGACTGGTGGTTCGCGCTGCCGTCGTTCCCGGCCACTTCGATTGTCCAGGCCTGGGGCGTGGTGCCTGCGCTGCTGGTCAGCGTGGCCGTGTTCGCGCTGATCGCCTGGGCCACGGTGGTGCTGGAAAAGCGTCGTCATGGCACCCTGGAAGCACCACCGAGCAGCGAGCATCACGGCCTGCGCCGCTTCCTGCGCGGCCCTTGGCCGCTGTTGTGGGGCGCGATTGCCCTGGCCTTGCTCAACTACGCCACCCTGGCTCTGGCCGGGCGCCCGTGGGGTATCACTTCGGCCTTTGCGCTGTGGGGCGCCAAGACCCTTTCCAGCTTCGGCGTGGACGTCGGCAGCTGGGTTTTCTGGCAGGCGCCTGCCAATGCCAAGGCGCTGGCTGCGCCGCTGTGGCAAGACATCACCACGGTGATGGACATCGGCATCGTGCTCGGCGCACTGATGGCGGCAGGCATGGCAGGCCGCTTTGCGCCCAGCCTGAAAATCCCGCTGCCATCGCTGATCGCCGCGGTGATCGGTGGCCTGCTGCTGGGCTATGGTTCGCGGCTGGCCTACGGCTGTAATATCGGCGCCTACTTCAGCGGTATCGCGTCGGGTAGCGTGCATGGCTGGCTGTGGCTGATTGCGGCTTACGCCGGCAACCTGATCGGCGTGCGCCTGCGGCCGATGTTCTTCGCCGGCGAACGCCGCCCAGTGGCGCTCAGCGGCTGCTGAAATCAATCGATCAATTGAACAAGGAGGTTCGAATGGCGCAATACACCGCTCATGTGGCTTGGGCTCGCGAAGGCCAGGATTTTCTCGGTAACCAGTACAGCCGCCGGCACCTGTGGCGCTTCGACGGCGGCATCGAGGTGCCCGGGTCGTCGTCGCCCCATTTAGTGCCGTTGCCCATGTCCGATGCCTCGGCCGTGGACCCGGAAGAGGCCTTCATTGCCGCGCTGTCCAGCTGCCACATGCTGTGGTTCCTGTCGCTGGCGGCCAAGCAACGCTTTTGCGTCGAGCACTATGCCGACGACGCCGAAGGGGTGATGGCGCGCAATGAAGCCGGGCGCATGGCAATGACCGTGGTCACCCTGCGACCGCGGGTCGAGTTCTCCGGGGAGCGCCAGCCGACGGCGGAGCAGCTCGATCAGCTGCATCATCTGGCCCACGACGCCTGTTTCATCGCCAACTCGGTGAAGACCGAAGTGCGCTGCGAACCGGTCTATCCCGGCTGAGCATTGCTTCACCAGGTGCTGCAATCATCTGCACCTGGTCCGATTGTTCGAATTCCGCCTGCCGACCATAACTGTTTCTAATTCAGTGACTTACGATCATTTCCTAAATGGCGGCTTAACAGTGGAAAGCAGGAGGTGAGCGTGCGGGTCAGCGGCTCGTTACGCGGCAACGACAACGAGGCACTGCTTGAGGCCGCGCGGCGTGGCGTGGGCATTTTTGCAGGTGGCGACTGGCTGATGGGCGAGGACCTCGCGGCCGGGCGTCTGGTGCGGGTGCTGCCGCAATGGCAGCTGGACGTGGCAGCGGGTATCTACCAGGTGCACCCCTCGGCGCGGCTGAACAGCGCCGCCATGGGGGCGTGCAAGGCCTGGATCGAGGAACACTTCAAGGACGGCCCGCCCTGGCGGAACCAGGGCTGACTGATTCTCGAAAATACATTATTAAGATATTTCAACTAATTGAAATATATAGATTTATCGTTTGGCCATTGCGTGCTGAACGCATTGCTCGTAATACGTCTGCTTGATCGCTGCCGGCTTCAGCTTCGAACGGCTGTTGTAGGTCTGTTCGGTGATGCCGAAGGCGGTCATGCGCATCCATGGCTTGTCGAAACGGCGCACCTGCAGCTTCTTGCGCGTGGCATATAGGGTGACCCCGGAGAGCTTGGCCTGCTGGGCCTCGGCGGCGATCTGCGAACCCCAGCCACAGACGCTGCGATCGTTCTGGCTCAGCGCCTTGGCCTGGGCGCCGAAGCCGACAGTGGCCAGTAGGCAGCCGGCCAACGTTGCTAGAATTGTTCGCATGTTGCTGTCCTAAGCATATGAAGATGAACGGAGTTTGCCTTCACTGGCGATGCCTGGGGGCCAGCATTTTCCTATCACGTAGTGGCGATGGAAAAGCGATTTGCCAGTGCGGGGCGCAGGCTGCTCCACGCCAGGCCGGCAACCCACGTGACCGACACGCCGTAGTTCAGCCGTTGGTACAGGCCAAACAGCTGGCCGCTTTGTGCGGCCTGGGCCATGAGGACGACGCTGACCAGCGCAGCAATCAGGCACCCCAGAGAAAACCAGCCCAAGGCCTTTGAGCCGGCCAGGCGCTTGCCGAGCCAGGCCCATAGCGCGCTGGCAAGCGTCAACGACAAAAACATCAGCAAACCGCTGAGGTTATGCAGTTGCTGCGAGGTGGACGGCTCGGCGGGCGCACAGCCCTGGTCGCAGGGAAACAGGCCGGTGCCGAGGCTGCCAAGGCCATGCAGCAGGACCAGCGCAGCACTCAGCAGCGCCAGTTTCGAGGCACGCCAGCGCCGCGCCAGGCCCAGGGCGAACAAGGCAAAGAGCAAAGCCAGGGGGAAGTTGTTCAGCAGCGGTGACCAGTGTTGCGTCGGGGCACCTGTGGCGCCAAGTTGGCTCATGGCCTGTTGCAGGTGGTCATAGCCGGGGTAGGCCTGGGCGGTGAACCAGACACCTAGCAGCAGCCAGAAAGGGATCAGCAGGCCGCAGGCGAGCAAGGTACGGTCGAGCGGTTTCATACAGGGCTTTCCTTCCATGGAAAAGGCTTACTGTACCTGAATTCACGGCTGCTGGCCCTGGCAAGAAATACCGCGTCGGGTGTATGTGATCGTACAACTGCTTGCGTTATGATGACGGCTGTCTTTCAAGGTGAAATACAGGGCATGACAGAGCAGCAGGTACAGGCTAGGACCCGGCGCAAGCCGCGCAGTCTGGCCCAGGAACTGGTCACGGTGCTGACCGAGCGCATTCGCAGCGGCCAGCTCAAGCGCGGCGACAAGCTACCGACCGAGTCGCAGATCATGGCCGAGGAGGGTGTCAGCCGTACCGTGGTGCGTGAGGCGATCTCCCGGCTGCAGGCGGCCGGGCAGGTCGAGACGCGCCATGGCATCGGCACCTTCGTGCTGGATGCGCCGGCGACCGGGGGTTTCCGTATCGACCCGGCGACCGTGGTGACCTTGCGCGAGGTGCTGGCGGTGCTGGAGCTGCGCATCGCCCTGGAAATCGAGTCGGCAGGCCTGGCGGCACAACGGCGCAGCGATGAAGAGCTGGCTGGCATGCGTGCGGCGCTGGACGAGCTCAACGAAGGCGCGGCGCATGCCACCGATGCAGTATCGGCGGACTTCCAGTTCCACCTGCGCATTGCCCAGGCCAGCGGCAACCATTATTTCGCCGATATCATCAACCACCTGGGGACCAGCATCATTCCGCGTACCCGGTTGAACTCGGCGCGCTTGGCCCATGATGACCAGGCGCATTACATGAGCCGCCTGATGCACGAGCACGAAGCCATCTACGAAGCCATCGCCCGGCGCGACAGCGAAGGGGCGAAGATGGCCATGCGCATGCACCTTAGCAACAGCCGCGAGCGCTTGCGCCAGGCCCATGAAGCAGCCGAGGCGCAGGGGGCCTGAGGCCTCCATGACTTGTGCCGGCCTCTTCGCGGGCGCGCCCGCTCCCACAGGGATATCACCAAGCCTGAGGGCGGCGCCGAACCTGTGGGAGCGGGCATGCCCGCGAAGAGGCCGGGACAGGCGATAAAGAAAAGCCCCGCTGATGCGGGGCTTTCTTGCTTCAGGGTACTCAGACCGTCCCTTCACTCCACTGCCCGTTGACCAGGCGACGCAGCCCCAGCGGGTTGCCGTCACGCAATGCCTCCGGCAACAGCGCCTGCGGGTAGTTCTGGTAGCACACCGGGCGCAGGAAGCGGTCGATGGCCAAGGTGCCGACCGAGGTGCCACGCGCGTCGGAAGTGGCCGGATACGGGCCGCCGTGGACCATCGCGTCACACACTTCCACACCGGTCGGGTAGCCGTTGACCAGAATACGGCCGACTTTCTCTTCCAGCAGCGGCACCAGCCAGGCGAAGGCCTCGAAGTCCTCCGGCTCGCCGATCAGCGTCGCGGTCAGCTGGCCGCGCAGGCCGAGCAGGGCGTCACGCAGTTGCGCATTGTCCTTGACCTCGACCGCCACGGTGGTCGGGCCGAACACTTCTTCCTGCAGCAGCGGGTCGGCCTCCACCAGCAGGCGGGCATCGGCCTTGAACAGCTGGGCACGGGCCTGGCTGCCTTCCTGGGCCTGGCCGGCCAGATGCTCGATACCGGCGTGGGCGCGCAAGTGCTCCAGGCCGCCAACGTAGCTGCGCAGGCCACCCGCATTGAGCATGGTCTGCCCGGCCTGCTGGTCCAGGTGCTGGCCAAGGTCGCTGAGCAGCTGGCTGTACTGCGCTGACTGCAGGCCGATCACCAGGCCCGGGTTGGTGCAGAACTGCCCGGCACCCATGCACACGGAGCCGGCCAGCTCGCGGGCGATGGCCTCGCCACGCTTGGCCAGGGCACCTGGGAGGATGATCACCGGGTTGATGCTGGACATCTCGGCGAACACCGGAATCGGTTGCGCGCGCTCGGCCGCCATGCGGCACAGGGCGTCACCGCCCTTCAGCGAACCGGTGAAGCCGACGGCCTGAATGGCCGGGTGCTTGACCAGCGGTTCGCCGACGCCAGCGCCAAACACCATGTTGAACACACCTTTGGGCATGCCGGTGCGCTCGGCGGCGCGCTGGATGGCACAGCCGACCAGGTCAGCGGTGGCCATGTGGCCGCTGTGCGCCTTGAACACTACCGGGCAACCGGCGGCCAGGGCTGCGGCGGTGTCACCACCGGCAGTCGAAAAGGCCAGCGGGAAGTTGCTGGCACCGAACACGGCGACCGGGCCGACGCCGATGCGCATCTGGCGCAGGTCTACCCGCGGCAGCGGTTGGCGCTCGGGCAGCGCCAGGTCGATGCGCGCACCGAGGAAATCGCCCCGGCGCAGCACCTGGGCGAACAGGCGCATCTGGCCGCTGGTGCGACCGCGCTCGCCCTGGATACGGGCGGCGGGCAGGGCGGTTTCGCGGCAGACGATGGCGACGAAGGCGTCGTCCAGTTCGTCCAGTTCGGCAGCGATGGCCTCGAGGAATTCGGCGCGGCGGGCCGGTTTCAGGTTGCGAAATTCGACAAACGCGGCTGCAGCGGCGGTGGCTGCCTGGTCCACTTCGGCCTCGGTGGCCTGGACGAAGCTGTAGGGCAGGGCCTCGCCGGTGGTGGCGTCCAGGCTCTGCAGGCGTTGCGAACCAGCGGCGCTGCGCTGGCCGGCGATGAAGTTGTGGCCGAGGATCTCAGGCATGGGGTGCTCCTGTTGAAGTAGCTGAAGGAATAAGGCAATTCAGGCCGGTCGGCTTGCCCCTATGGGAGCGGGTTTACCCGCGAACACCGGCGAAGCCGGTGCCATGCACCGAGTCGCCTGCTTCGCGGGTAAACCCGCTCCCACAGGGATCGCGACACATGGGGGTTGCGAGCCAGCCCGATTCATCAGGTGATCGGTGCCGGATTGAACAGGGTGATGTCGTTGTGCAGGCGGTGCTGTTCGGCCCAGGTCTGTTTGCGGCCGCTGGCCACGTCCAGGTAGTAATGGAACAGCTCCCAGCCCAGTTCTTCGATGGTCGAGCGGCCACTGGCGATGCGCCCGGCGTCGATGTCGATCAGGTCCGGCCAGCGCTGGGCCAGCTCGGTACGGGTGCAGACCTTGACCACGGGGGCCATGGCCAGGCCGTAGGGCGTGCCGCGGCCAGTGGTGAATACATGCAAGTTCATGCCAGCGGCCAGCTGCAGGGTGCCGCAGACGAAGTCGCTGGCCGGGGTGGCGCAGAAGATCAGGCCCTTGCGCTTGACCCGCTCGCCCGGGCCGAGCACGCCCTGAATGGCGCCGCTGCCGGACTTGACGATCGAACCGAGGGACTTCTCGACGATGTTCGACAGGCCGCCTTTCTTGTTGCCCGGCGTGGTGTTGGCGCTGCGGTCCGCCGCGCCTTGCTGCAGGTAGCGGTCGTACCAGTCCATCTCGCGCACCAGGGCATCGGCGACTTCCTGGTTTTCGGCGCGCGAGGTGAGCATGTAGATGGCATCGCGTACTTCGGTCACTTCCGAGAACAGCACGGTGGCGCCAGCGCGCACTAGCAGGTCGGCGGCAAAGCCGAGCGCCGGGTTGGCGGTGATGCCGGAGAAGGCATCACTGCCGCCGCACTGCATGCCAAGGATCAGCTCGCTGGCCGGCACGGTTTCGCGGCGGCGCTGATCAAGCTTCTTCAGGCGTGTTTCAGCAAGGCCCATGATCTGTTCGATCATTTCGCCGAAGCCGAGGCTGGCGTCCTGCAGGCGATACAGCCAAGGCTCGCTGAGGTCGACCGACGGGTCGTTGTCGTGCATCACCTGGCCGGCCTGGAGCTTTTCGCAACCCAGGCTGATCACCAGCGCTTCGCCACCGAGGTTGGGGTTGCGCGCCAGGTTGCGCACGGTGCGGATCGGGATGTAGGCATCGCGGGCATTGATCGCCACGCCGCAGCCGTAGCTGTGGGTCAGGGCGACCACGTCATCGACGTTGGGGTATTTGGGCAGCAATTCGGCGCGGATGCGTTTGACTGCGTGCTCCAGCACGCCGGTCACGCACTGCACGGTGGTGGTGATGCCGAGGATGTTGCGGGTGCCGACGGTGCCGTCGGCGTTGCGGTAGCCTTCGAAGGTGAAACCGTCCAGCGCTGGCAGGGCATCCGGGACTGCGTCGCAGCGCGGCAGGCTGTCCAGCTCGGGGGCGGCCGGCATGGCCAGCTGGCTTTCCTGCACCCAGCTGCCCTGGCGCAGGTCTTCCAGCGCATACCCGATGATCTGCCCGTAGCGGCGCACCGGCTCGCCCTTGGCAATCGGCACGGTGGCAACCTTGTGGCTCTGGGGCACGCCTTCGACCAGGGTCAGGCCATCGGCGAAGCGGGCGCCTTCGCCCAGGCCGCCGTCGTTGACCACCACCACGACGTTGTCGTCGTCGTGCAGGCGGACGTAGCGGGGCGAGTCGGAATGTTCGATCAACTGCATGTTTGGGCCCTACTTGTCAGGTTCTCAGGCTTTTTGTACGTCCGCCCGCGCAGGCTTCGGCCGGCGCGGGCGTGTTCACTCAGTGCCGCGAGCTGGCCAGTTCGCCGTTGGCGACCGGCTCAGGCTGTGGCTTTGGGGCATCCTCGCGCAACTCGATACGCTTGATCGGGCCGACGATCACCAGGTAGCTGAACACCGCCACCAGGGCGTTGGCGCCGACGTACACCAGGGCCCACTTGAACGAGCCGGTGGCGCTGATGATGTAGCCGATGACGATCGGGGTGGTGATCGAGGCGATGTTGCCAAAGGTGTTGAACAGGCCACCGGACAGCCCGGCGATCTGCTTGGGCGAGGTGTCGGCCACCACCGCCCAGCCCAATGCACCGATGCCTTTGCCAAAGAAAGCCAGGGTCATGAAACCGACCACCATCCACTCGGCGTCGACATAGTTGCAGAAGACCATGGTGGTCGACAGCAACAGGCCGCAGACGATCGGCAGCTTGCGCGAGAAGGTCAGCGAGTTGCCGCGGCGGAGCAGCCAGTCCGAGATCACCCCACCCAGCACGCCACCAATGAAGCCGCATACCGCCGGCAGCGAGGCGATGAAGCCGGCCTTGAGGATGGTCATGCCGCGTTCCTGCACCAGGTACACCGGGAACCAGGTGAGGAAGAAGTAGGTGATCGCGTTGATGCAGTACTGGCCCAGGTACACGCCCAGCAGCATGCGGCTGGTCAGCAGTTGCTTGATATAGCCCCATTTCGGGCCGTCGTTGCCGCGCTTCTGATCCATGTCGACCAGGCCGCCGTTCTGCTCGATATGCTCGAGTTCGCTCTGGCTGATGCGGGGGTGCTGGCGCGGGTTGTAGATGGTCTTCAGCCACACCATGGAGAACACGATGCCCAGCGCGCCCATGACCACGAACACGTGCTCCCAGCCGAAGCTGAACACGATCCAGCCCATGATCGGGGCGAACAGTGCGGTGGCGAAGTACTGAGCCGAGTTGAAGATTGCCGACGCGGTGCCGCGTTCCTGGGTCGGGAACCAGGCCGCGACGATACGGGCATTACCCGGGAACGACGGGGCTTCGGCGAAACCGACGAGGAAGCGCAGGGTGAACAGGGTCACCACCGCCCAGGCCACCGGCAGGCCGCCGACAAAGCCCTGCAGCAGGGTGAACAGCGACCAGGTGAAAATGCTGAAGGCATAGACATTCTTCGAGCCGAAGCGGTCCAGCAGCCAGCCACCGGGGATCTGCCCGGCCACGTAAGCCCAGCCGAAGGCGGAGAAAATATAACCAAGGGTAACGGCGTCGATGCCGAGGTTTTTCTGCAGGCTGGAGCCTGCGATAGCGATGGTTGCTCGGTCTGCGTAGTTGATCGTGGTCACCAGGAACAGCATGAACAGGATCAGGTAGCGCACATGCGTCTTTTTAGTCGCTTGCATGCTGTAAACACTCCCACTAGTTATTTTTGTGCGGGCTCACGAGTTGTAGCCGGAGTGGGGCAGGCCCACTCCGGTGGCGGCATTGGCAGGCCGCGGGGCGCGCTTATTGCGGGCCCATCTTGTCCATCAGTGCTGCGAGCATTTCGTACTCTTCGGCGGTCAGGTCGGTCAGCGGGGTACGCACCGGGCCTGCGTCGTAACCGGCGATCCTGGCGCCGGCCTTGACGATGCTCACGGCGTAGCCGGCCTTGCGGTTACGGATGTCCAGGTACGGCAGGAAGAAGTCGTCGATGATCTTGGCCACGGTGGCGTGATCGTCGCGGGCGATGGCGTGGTAGAAGTCCATCGCGGTCTTCGGAATGAAGTTGAACACTGCCGAAGAGTACACCGGCACACCCAATGCCTTGTAGGCCGCTGCATACACTTCGGCAGTCGGCAGGCCACCCAGGTAGCTGAAACGATCACCCAGGCGGCGACGGATCGACACCATCAGTTCGATATCGCCCAGGCCGTCCTTGTAGCCGATCAGGTTCGGGCAGCGCTCGGCCAGTTGTTCCAGCAGGTTGGCGTTCAGGCGGCAGACGTTGCGGTTGTACACCACCACACCGATGTTGACCGATTTGCACACCGCTTCGACGTGGGCGGCAACGCCGTCCTGGCTGGCTTCGGTGAGGTAGTGCGGCAGCAGCAGCAGGCCCTTGGCGCCCAGGCGCTCGGCTTCTTGTGCGTATTCGATGGCCTGGCGGGTGGAACCACCGACGCCGGCGAGGATTGGCACCGACCTGGCGCAGGTGTCGACCGCCGTCTTGATCACTTGGCTGTATTCGCTGGCGGCCAGGGAGAAGAACTCACCGGTGCCACCGGCGGCGAACAGGGCGCTGGCGCCGTAAGGGGCGAGCCACTCCAGGCGCTTGATGTAGCCAGCCTGGTTGAAGTCGCCCTGGGCATTGAAGTCGGTGACCGGGAAAGACAGCAGGCCGTGGGAGAGGATGGATTTCAGTTCTTGTGGGGTCATTGTTGTAGGCATCCTGTGGCGCTTGGGGTGTAGGGTGTTGTTCTGCGTTAGAGGTAAGTTATCGTACAACTAAGGCGATGACTAGTCCCCTTGCATAAATTTTTGTGTGGGCGTCTAGGTGATCGGTTCGAGGTGTGTGTGGGGGCGGATATCGAGC